>JAIROF010000180.1 GCA_031257655.1 Prevotellaceae bacterium
ATTTACTCACTCGTGCTTATTTTTGGTGTTCGTGAGCTCGCTGCGCTCGGTTACACCTAATTTTATAACAAAACAACCTCAGTAGCAGGGAGATAAAGTAGAAATAACAACCTCATTAACCTCATTAATGCAAATGATTTATAATCAGCATAATGCTCACTGTATCGTACAATTTATGACATTACCTAAAAACTAAAAACTAAAAGATGCGCAAGGCGGCATGACCTCGCTCGCCCCAGCTGCCGAGCGGGGCATTAGCGATTATGGCTATTGGGGCTTCGCCCCGAAAGGTGGGTGGTGCGCTCTCATTCGTAGGGCGTTGCCCTACGCTAATGCTTGCGGGCTTTCAGCCCCTATAAATCGCAGAACTTTGCGTATCTACTCGTTAACGAATTTTACTTTTGTATTACGCTACATATCAGCGAAATGACTTAAGGAAAAAGATGCGATTGCGATGACGAACCAAAAGTGGTAACAGGCTGTTCTAAAATATTTAGTCAAATTGCTGTATATCTATTTTTTAATAAAGTAAAATCCCTTAGCAAGGTATTCGTGAAGCTCGCCACGCTCAGCTCATAGTTTACAGCTGATAATTGATAATTCCTAATTCCTAATTCGTAATTCCTAATTGATTCCAATGGATACAAGCGACGTAAGAACCCGGTTTGCCCCAAGCCCCACCGGTTTTATGCACATAGGCAACCTCCGGACGGCGTTGTACGCCTACCTGTTTGCGAAGAAAAGCCGGGGGCGGTTTATCCTGCGCATAGAGGACACCGACCGCGAGCGCCACGTAGAAGACGCCGTAAAGGCCATCTACGCCGTGCTGCGGCTCACCGGCCTGCAGCACGACGAAGGCCCCGACGTGGGGGGGAGCTGCGGGCCGTACACGCAGAGCGAGCGGAAGCACCTCTACGAGCGGTACGCAAAAGAGCTGGTAGCCGGCGGGCGCGCCTACTACTGCTTCTGCACCAAGGAGCGGCTCGACACGCTGACCGACGACACGGGCAACCGGCGGTACGACAAGCGCTGCCTGCACCTCAGCAAGGCGGAAGTAGAGGAGAAGCTGGCCGCCGGGCTGCCCTGGGTTATCCGGCAAAACGTGCCGCAGGAGGGCGTAACCACCTTCTCCGACATGGTTTACGGCGAAATAAGCGTCGAAAACCGAGAGCTGCACGACAACGTGCTGCTCAAGTCCGACGGATTCCCCACCTACAACTTTGCCAACGTTGTGGACGACCACCTGATGGCGATAACCCACGTCTTCAGGGGCATGGAGTACCTCAGCAGCACGCCCAACTACAACATGCTCTACGACGCGTTTGGGTGGGCAACCCCCCGCTACGTGCACCTGCCGCACATCATGAAGGACAAGCACCACAAGCTCAGCAAGCGGCACGGCGACGCCAACGTCGAAGACTTCATTGCCAAAGGCTTTTTGCCCGAAGCCATCCTGAACTACGTTGCGCTGCTGGGCTGGAACCCCAAGAGCGAGGTGGAGAAGTTCACCCTCCGGGAGCTGGTGCAGGCGTTCGACGTGAGCGGAATATCGAAGTCCTCCGCCGTCTTTGACGAGGCAAAGCTGCGGTGGCTCAACGCGCAGTACCTCCGGGAGCTCCCCCCGCAGCAATTCCACGAGCTCGCAGCCCCCTACTACGGCGCCATCTCCACGCCGGTAGACCTCAACCTCCTCAGCGCGCTGCTGCAGCCGCGAGTTAGCGCCCTCTCCGACATTCCAGACGCTGCCGGGTTCGCAGACCGCTTTGAGGGCTACAGCCTGGCGCTGTTCGACCACGCCGGCTCCAAGTCCTCCGTAGCGCTGGCAAAGGAGGCCTTGCCGGCGGTGATAGCCTCGCTGGAGAGCCTCGCCGGCTGGAGCAACGACGCGCTGTTTGGCGCGCTCGAGCAGCTGGCGTTGCAGCGCGACCTCAAGAAAAAGCAGCTGCTCTGGATCGTGCGGATTGCCGTCAGCGGATGCCTCTCAACGCCCGGCGGCGCATCGGAAATGTGCGCCCTGCTGGGCAAAGCGCAGGCCCTTGAGCGGATGAGGCAGTCGCTGAGCAGGCTGCGCAGCGCCTGACAAATCCCCGCCCTCCGCAGGCGCGAAACGCTGCCAGAGCAAATTTTTTTTGCGCATAAATTTGGCGATTAAAAAATACTCGCTATCTTTGTACCCGCTTGGCAGCTTTTATCAGAATATGGCCCATTCGTCTATCGGTTAGGACGCAAGATTCTCATTCTTGAAAGAGGAGTTCGATTCTCCTATGGGCTACCCCCCATTTTTCCAACCCTTTAAAATGCTACAGCAATGGATGTTTATAGTATGTTTGCCCTTTCGGGAAAAACGGCTCTGGTAACCGGAGCAACGTATGGTATTGGCATGGCTATTGCCAGGATGCTGGCTGTTGCCGATGCAAGGATAGTGTTTAACGACATAGACGCCGAAAAGGTTAAAGAGGCCAAAGCCGAATACTTCTCCCACGGCATAGAGGCCAAAGGCTACGTGTTTGACGTAACCGACGAAGACCAGGTAAAGAAGCACATTAAGCGCATCATCAAGGAGGTAGGCCCAATAGACATTCTGGTGAACAACGCAGGCATCATAAAGCGCATCCCCGCCGTGAATATGAGCGCCAAAGATTTTCGTCAGGTGGTGGACGTTGACCTCACCGGGCCGTTCATCATGGCCAAAACCGTTGCCCCGTACATGATAAAAAATGGCGGCGGAAAAATCATCAACATCTGCTCCATGATGAGCGAGCTGGGGCGCGAAACGGTGTCGGCCTACGCCGCTGCAAAGGGCGGGCTGAAAATGCTGACCCGCACCCTTGCCTGCGAATGGGCAGAGCACAACATTCAGGTCAACGGCATTGGCCCGGGCTACATCGAAACGCCGCAAACCGCGCCGCTACGCAAAAAAGGGCACCCCTTCAACGACTTTATCATCAGCCGGACGCCCGCCGGACGCTGGGGTACAACGGACGACCTGAAGGGCCCGGCGGTATTCCTCGCCTCAGACGCCTCCAACTTCGTAAACGGGCACATCCTCTACGTTGACGGCGGCATTTTGGCCTACATCGGCAAGCAGCCGTAGCAGCGCCAATCTTTTTTTTGTAGCTACTCAGGTAGCTTACAATTTATGGCATCACCCTATTTCTTTATGGCTCATCATCAGCGCGGCGTATTGCAGACAGGCTGCGATGTCATCGCGTTCGAGGTAGGGAGAGTCCGCCAATATCTCCTCGAATGACATTTCCGCAGCTACCAATTCCAGCATTTGCGCCACCGTAAAACGCATACCCCGAATAGTGGGCTTTCCCTTGCACACGGCAGGGTCGATAGTAATATGGGTTGATAAATTATTCATTATGGCAGGGTTACTTTTGTCTCAGGCTCAAAAGTAAGAAAGATTTTCGGAGATGCAAAAAATGGAAGGCGTCTATGTTTTATTGAGGGAACCTCTAAAAACCCCAAAATCAAGGCATGCGACTGAGGCAAAAGCGGAGTTTACTAAAGTAAATGAGCATTTTGCCGAGGGAGCGTAACGCAGAGTTTGGGGTTTTTAGAGGTTCCCGTGAGATAAATTTTAATCGGCAGAATCAGCATGAGGGGGCAGCTCAAATTGTCGCATTTTATTTTTAACCGCAAAGAGCGCCAAGTCTCGGCTACTTCCACACAAATAACGTAAAGGTCAGCAGGGATTTTCCTTCACTTTAAAATGGCTTTAAACGCGTCGGTCATGCCAACGATAGCGACCGTTCCGTGCGTTTCGTCCGGAAACATTTTCCAGCTCGGCAGCAAGCCGTTTCGCACGGCTTTTGGGAGGGCGTTGTAGCGAAAATCGTCGGCAACCTGCCAGTGGATGCTGCCTGCTTCGGAGGCGGTTTTGCCCGAAACGCCCACGTAGAGCCGTTTGCCGGCGAATTGCCCGGCCTCCGGCAGCGCGTTAGCGTCGCGCATCAGCTTGCCGCTATCCCACCAGAAGCTCGGGTCTAAGGCCACGTACACGTCAAACAGCGCCGGATGCCGAAGCAGAGCGCTCAGCACAAACAGCCCCCCAAACGAATGGCCAACCACGATGCTGCCTCCGCCTGCGCGGTACTTCTTTTCCACCTTGGGGCGCAGCTCGCCGGCTAAGTAGGCCGTGAACAGCTCGCTTCCGCCGCCCACCTCTGCGTCCTCGTCATACCGCTTTCCGTCGCGCCGAAAGGCAGAGCGCGACGGCGTTAAATCGCGCGTGCGGTCGGTGTTCAGGATGCCGACAATGATGCACTCCGGCATTACGGGTCGCCGCCCGCCCGAATAGGCGCGGTGCACCGCCACCATGGCGTGGAAAAACAGGTCGCCGTCCAGCAGGTAAATCACCGGGTAGCGCTTGAGGACGCTGTCGCCGTAGCTTTGGGGAAGATGCACCCAGTACGCCCGCTCCTCGTCCAGCGCGCGGGAGTAGATGGTATCGCTCTCCCCAATGCAAATATTTGCCTGCGCAAGCACATCGGCGTGGAGAAGAACGCCGACAAAGAGGCATAAAGTGAAGCGGCACATTGATTTTAGAATGGATTTATGAATAATAAATAGCATGTGGTTTTACCATATACGGCTCTGCGCTGCAACTATTCATAGCTGTTTGCATCGTCCCTGTCGAATTTATAGCCATTGCTGTTGAATGAATATTTTTTCAGCATAGGGTTTTACCCTATGCTGCGAATTGTGGTCGCCCCTTCAGGGCTTGTTGGCTCATTTATGCGATTATTGGCGCTGGCAAGGCTGAAGGCCTTGCGCATTTTTGCAGCATAGGGTAAAACCCTATGCTGCTATTCATAGCTGTTTGCATCGTCCCTGTCGAATTTATAGCCATTGCTGTTGAATGAATATTTTTTCAGCAT
>JAIROF010000247.1 GCA_031257655.1 Prevotellaceae bacterium
GTAAAATAATGTCGGGAGTACAATAATGTTGAAGCATTATATCTTATAATCAGATTATTATATTATTTAATGCCAAAAATCGCGACAGTCCAATCTGTGCCAAGTCAGGAGTTCTGAATTTATGACGCCACCACAAAGCTGTGAATTTTGTGGATAATTCGTTGACAACCTGTTGGCAATCTGTGGATAATTTATAGAATGCGTAAGCTCGTTCGGCTACGCAGCATCCATGTAGCGCAGCACCACTCCGCAGAGCTGCATGATGTATACTTCGGAGAGCTTAGCCTGTAGCATGGCGTTGAGGAGTCGGTCTTGTGCGTCGAGGTGTGTTCGCTGATGCTCCCGGAGTTCGAGGCTGGTGATTTGCCCCAGGCGGTACTGCTCCATGGCCAGCGATACTTTTTTTCCGGAGAGCTCCCGGTTGCTCCGCTCCAGCCCCAGCAGGTTCATGTAGGAGCTGTAGGAGGAGTAGAGGAGGTAAAGGTCTGCCAGCACCTGCTGCATTTGCTGCTCATACTCCAGGTCGCGGTTGCGCTGCTCAATCTTGATGTTGCTCTCCATGCGGCGCTGGTTACGCCCGTCGTAGAGCTTAAATCCGACGTCTACCCCGTAGCTCAAGCCGAGGGCGTCGGTTTTGGCGCTGCTGTAGGAATTTTGGCTGTAGGAGTAGCCATACGAGGCGCTCAGGTTCACGTAGGGGTATCGCGCCGCCTCTACCTGCCTCCGCTCAAGGTCGGTGATGGCGCGGTTTTTGTCGAATATTTTCAGCGAGGTGTTGTTTTGCAGCACCACCGCTTTGAGGTCTTCCAGCAGGAGGTGTTCGTTGAGGTTGAAAGCGGTGTCGGTAAAGATGACGTCGTTGGCGTCGAACGGGAGGAGGAGCTGCTTCTTAAATCGGATGAGCTGCTCGATGGTGCCCTGGCGGTAGGTAACCAGCTGCGAGCTGTCGGCGTTGAAGTCCACCTGCGCCTGCAGGAGCTCCAGCTGCGAGTGGGCGCCCACCAGATACTTTTCGGTGGCCATTCGGAGGCGCTCGCGCGAAAGCGAGAGCATGATGGAAAGGTTTTCGAGCCTGAGCCTCCGGTGCAGCAGCTCGTAGTACATGGCGATGGTTTGCGCCACGCTGCTCTCAATTTCGAGCTTGGTGCTCAGCTCGCCGTTCTTTTTCATCTCCTGCAGGCGCTGGTAGGAGGCCTGCATTCCCCACCCGTCAAACAGGGTCCAGGCGCCGGAAACGCCAAGGCTGTAGGCGTTGTTGAAGGTGTTGCTGTAGCTCTTTCCGCCGGCGCTCTGGAGCTGGTTGGCGGCGCCGCTGTAGCCGGCGTTCGCGTTCACCTTGGGCAGCATGCCGGCGTTGCCGTAGGTGGCGTTGTTGGAGAGCGCCTCCTCGCGGTTGCGCGAAAATTTGATGGAGTACCCGTTGTTAAGCAGCGTTTCCAGCGTCATGGGAAGCGTGTACAAGGCCGTGTCCTGCGCGCTCGCGGCGGCGGCGGCCAGCGAAAACAAAAGAAGAAAAGATCTCTTAATATTCATAGACAAACAAGTAATGGGGTTACAACAACTCGGTTACAGCAAATGCATTTTCCACCGCTACCTGAAGGTAAGCGTCAAGGGGGTTCTCAGCTTCAAGGCTTCGGAGGCGATATAGTCCTGCCACGATTTTTCCGTAGAGAATCGCAGCAGGCCCTCTTGGGTTGTGGCCTTGCTCCATCCGGCGCCGCTGTAGTAGGTAAAAGGCTGATTTGCCGCGTAGCGTCCTACGGCAAGCAGGTGATTGCCCTCGAGCTTGGCGTCGCTCATGCCGTCGGGGAATATGATGGCGGTATAGATCACGCCGTTGTTGGTCGTATCCGATTTCAGGGCGTCGGCCTGCTCGGCGTAGGTAACGTAGCCATTTTCCGGGGCTATCAGGGGCTTGTAGGCGGGGTCGGCGGTGGCAACGGTGGCCGGGGCTTTGCTATTTTTCAGCGCAATGCCTGCGGCGACTTCCATATCGCCTGCGTTGACAAACATTTCGCTAATGCGGTTTAGCTGGGCATTGGCGTCGAGCGAAATGCGGCGCACCTCCACGACCGTCGTCCCGGCCACATTGAGCGGCGCGTAGGCGAGCTCAAAGGAGGCGCGGATGGCGCCGACGTCCAGCACTTTCGATACTACGAAGTTGTTGCCCAGCACCAGCTGCCGGTTGACGTAGGGCGCCATTGCCCCGCAGCCCAGCGTGCGCCCCACTTTGTAGCCGTCCAGCCCTTCGCCGTGGTCTTGATGGTATGAGGCCTTGCGGGAGAGGTCTGCTGCGTACCACCTGTCCATTACCAAGCTGTCGGTGCGCTTGCACCACACGTCGATGCCGTTGCTTGGCCCGTCTACCTTCATGAGCGCCGCGCCGTACATGCGGTAGGCAATGCGGTTGTTCTCCCAGGCAAAATCGTCCATCCGCTCGGGCACCAAGCGCGCCGCCGTTTTGGAGGCCGAGGGCTGGCGAGCGGTTTTGCCGCGCTTTAGCACGTAGGCGGCGCTGCCCTTTGCCGCCACATCTACCTGAAAAATGACAGCCTGCGGCTCGGGTTGCCCTTTGTACAGCACCTGCAACGGCGCCTGCTCCCCCTGCGGGTTGAGCACGGCCAGCTCCTGCGGCTCTACCCCGCCAATGCGCTCCTGTATCACGCTCCACGAAACCTCCACCGTTTCGTCAGCCCTGTCCACGTCCAGCGGATTTACAACATTTACCGTCAGCGTCGGCTGGCTCCGGCACGAGCTCATCAGCGCAGCAGACGCCAATAGCGAGAAAAATACTTTTTTCATTGGCAATGAATTTTTAAGTTTACCCCTACCCTACTGCCCCCCTCCAATCAGGGTACAAAATTATCAAAAAAAAATCAGACAAAAAATTTGGTGGCGACGCCAGTCCGCATAGGCTTTTACCCTATGCTGGGATGCAGGTCGCCCCTTCAGGGCTTGTAAAGACCTTGCGCCGAAGTATTTATCTGCGAAAATCTGTGCAATCTGCGTCATCTGGTGCGCTAAAAATACCGATGATGCCATAAATTGCATGAGGCGGCAAGCATTATGCTGATTACAATCCATTTACATTAAAAGTCGACTAACGTCGACAGAAGTTGAGTAACATGAGGTAATCAGCCGGCAAGGTTTTGCTCCCGGCTCCTAACCTCCTCCACGTAGCGTATAAATGCTTCGCAGACGAACTTATATCCACCCGGCGTGGGGTAATTACCCGAAAAATACCAGTCGCCGGTATGGCTTGGGCAAGCTGTTCTAAGCCCCTCCAGCGTTTGGTAAACGATCTCCACCTGCGCGTTAACGCTTTTTGGGGTGAGCATTTCCGCTATCTTGCGCGAGATTTCAACATCGGAGAAGGGTGCGTAGATTTCCTTCACCGGATTAGCGATTTCGCTTTTTGGCCGCTGCAATTGCTCTCGGCACTGCACGTAAACGTTTTGTATCACGCTGCTCATTCCGCCGGCGTGCAGGAGGGCTACGGCGGCGCGAAAGGCAATGAACTCGTCCATGCGCGCCATGTCGATGCCGTAGCAGTCGGGGTAGCGCACCTGCGGAGAGGAGGATAGCACCACTATTTTTTTAGGCTCAAGCCGGTCGAGGATTTTGAGGATGCTTTGGCGGAGGGTTGTTCCGCGCACTATGCTGTCGTCTATTACCACGAGGTTGTCGGCGCGCGGGCGGATGGTGTCGTAGGTGATGTCGTACACGTGGGTTGCCATATCGTTTCGGCTGGCGTCCTGCTCAATAAAGGTTCGCAGCTTGATGTCCTTTAGCACGACCTTTTCGGAGCGCACGCGCTGCGAGAGGATCCTGTCGAGCTCATCGGCCGAGAGGTGTCGTCCGCCCTCGCGTATCATCCGCCGCTTTCGCTCGTTAAGGTAGCAGTTCAGGCCGTCGAGCAGGCCGTAGAAGGCGACTTCGGCGGTGTTGGGGATGAAGGAAAAGACGGTGTTGTCGATATCGTAGTCCACCATTTGGAGCACATCGGTGGTGAGCTGCTCGCCGAGCTTTTTTCGCTCGCGGTAGATATCGCTGTCGCTGCCGCGCGAAAAGTAGATGCGCTCAAACGAGCAGGCCCGCCGCTCCGAGGGAGGCGTCACCTGCTCAAGGTCAAATATTCCGCTGCGCTTGAGCACCATTGCCTGTCCGGGCGGCAGCTCCTCTACCTGCCCTGCGGCAACGTTCATCACGGTTTGGATAACGGGTCGCTCCGAGGCGACGACCACGATTTCGTCGTCGGCGTAGAAGAAGCAGGGGCGAATACCCGCCGGGTCGCGCACCACAAAGGCATCGCCGTTGCCAATCATGCCGCACACGACGTAGCCGCCGTCCCACTGGTGGCAGGTTCGCTGCAGCAAGTTCGACACATCGAGCTTTTGCTCTATCTGCTTGTGCAGCGCGGCGCCCTGCAAGCCTTTTGCCCGGTACTTGTCGTACTGAAACTGCACCTCCCTGTCGAGGTGATGCCCCAGCGATTCGAGCAGGAGAAAGGTATCGGCGCGGTAGCGCGGGTGCTGCCCCGTTTCCACAAGGCGGCGAAACAGCTCGTCGACGTTGGTGAGGTTAAAGTTGCCCGCCATGATGAGGTTTCGCGCAGGCCAGTTGTTGCGGCGCAGGAAGGGGTGGGCGTAGGATATGCCCGATTTGCCGGTGGTGCTGTAGCGCAGGTGCCCCAAAAAAAGCGATGCGCCGCCCCATGCGCCGGCGTACTCCTCCGCCTGCTGCTGCTGCTGCTGCTGCTGCTGTCGGGCGATGCGCTCAAAGATTTCCCTAATGGCGCTGGCGCCCAGCGCCCGCTCGCGCAGGATGTACTCCTCGCCAGGCCTGGCGGCAAAGTTTACCACCCCTACCCCAGCCGCCTCCTGCCCGCGGTTGTGCTGCTTCTCCATGAGCAGGTACAGCTTGTTGAGGCCGTAGCGCCCTGTGCCATACTTTTGCGCATAAAAGCTGGTGGGCTTCAGCAGCCTAATCATAGCAACGCCGCACTCGTGCTTTACGTGATCGCTCATCCGGGTAAAAAAGATTTATGGGCACAAAGGTATATCTTTTTTTGTTACGTTGGATTTCTGCGCCGAAAATTGGCTAATTCTTTTTTTGAGGCGCTATGAATAGCACTGGATGAGGTTAGCTCATGCTACGCATATAGCTGTCTGGACGCTGATTTTTTTTTTGATTTGAATGATTGCTACGATTGATGGCGCATGGGTGCGACGCATAGCGCTGTAGAGACGCACGGCGTGCGTCTCACTGTGCATTGCGCATA
>JAIROF010000055.1 GCA_031257655.1 Prevotellaceae bacterium
CCAAAACCATCGACCCCGAATTTGCCACCACCAGCGCCGGAAAGGTATACCCCCTGCAGCAAACGTGGTCGTGCGGGGTAAATTTGACGTTTTAAATTAGGAGGATAGGAGGATAGGAGGATAGGAGTTTAGGAGTTTAGGAGGATAGGAGTTTAGAAGTTTAGGAGTTTAGGAGTTTAGAAGTTTAGAAGTTTAGAAGTTTAGGAGGATGGAAGGATAGGAAGATGGAAGGATGGAAGGATTAGGAAGATGGAAAGATAGGAAGATGGAAAGATAGGAAGATGGAAGGATAGGAGGATAGGAGAGTAGGAGGTCTCACCGCGCTTCGCGTCATTGCGAGCGTAGCGAAGCAATCCAGAAAGCCGCACTCCTAAACTCCTATCCTCCTAAACTCCTATCCTCCTAAACTCCTAAACTCCTATCCTCCTACATTAATTAAAAAAAAAATTATGAATCGTTTTTTGTTAATGCTTATGCTGCCGGCGCTGCATTTCTTTGCCGCCTGCAACGACGACTTTCTTGAGCGCTCGCCCCAAGACAAGGTGAGCGACGGGGCGGTATGGAAAACGCCGGAGCACCTCAAGTTTTACGTAAACAACTTTTACAACCGCGGCGACCTGTTGCCCAGCTACGGCGACTACGGCAACATGGGCATATTTACCCTCGACCGCGACAACGGCAGCGACACGCAGGTAGGCGCCAGCTACAACACCCGCTTCAACGGCGAAAACATCGTCCCCGCCACCGGCGGCGGCTGGAGCGCAGACGACTGGTCGGCGCTGCGCGACATAAATTACTTTTTTGACAACTGCGGCAAAGCCTCCGGCAATCAGGCGGAAATCAACAAGTACGTGGGAGAAGCCCTGGTCTTTAGAGCGATTTTCTACTTCAACAAGCTCCGAAGCTTTGGCGACCTCCCCATCTACAAGGATTTGCTCGGCCTCAACGATACCGAAGCCCTCTACAAGGGCCGAGAATCGCGGAGCAAGGTAGTGGAGTGGCTAATGGAGGATTTGGATAAGGCGGCGAACTTCCTGCCCTCGCGAAGGGAAGGCTGGAGCGGGCGGGTCAACAAGGAGACCGCCATGCTCCTGCAGGCGCGAATTGCCCTCTACGAGGGAACATGGGAAAAGTACCACGCGCAGGAAAACACCCCGTTTAAGGCGCCGGGCGAAGACGGCGCTGCGTTTATCCGAAAAGCAGCTGCCGTAACAGATTCCATGATAAGCATGGGAACTTGTGCGCTGGACAACGTTGGCGCGGACAACGGCTACTGGCGGCTTTTTAATCAGGAGAGCCACGCCGAGAGCCGGGAGGTAATCTTTTGGCGGCAGTACGCCGACAACATCCTTACCCACTACTGGGCAAGCTACAGCGCCAACGGCGGCGGAACAGGCCTCACAAAGGCGATGGTAGACGCCTACCTCTGCACCGACGGAAAGCCCATAGACCAAAGCCCGCGCTACAGGGGCGACAGCACCCTCCTCAGCGTGGCGGAGAACAGAGACCCGCGCCTGCGCCAAACCATCTACGTCAACGACGGGCAGCATTTTCGCCTCACAGCGCCCAACGACACCTTTATGTGCCCCACCTTTACAGGCTCCAACGAAAACAAGTGCGCTACCGGCTACCAGCTCTACAAGGGGCACAACCCCGACCGCGAGCGAGCGGCCACGCAGCGGGGCGTTACCGCCCTCATCTACTTTCGCTACGCCGAAGCGCTGCTCATCAACGCAGAGGCAAAAGCCGAGCTGGGCGCCATTACGCAGGACGACTTGGACAAAACCATCAACCGGCTGAGGGATAGGGTAGCGATGCCGCACCTCGACCTGTCGGAGGTGAACGCGTGGAGCAGCGACCGAGAGTTTCCCGCCTTGTCCCGCATCATCAACGAGGTGCGCCGCGAGCGGAAGGTGGAGCTGGCCGCCGAAGGATTCCGCACCGACGACCTCTTCCGCTGGGCAGCGGCACGAACGCACATCCGGCGCCAAAAGCCAAAGGGCGCAAAGCGGGCGCAGTGGGAGAGCATGCCCGGCAGCATGGTAGGCAATATCCGTGCCTTGCCGGTAGATTCCGAAGGCTACGTGGAGCCTTACCAAAATTCCCTCAGCAGCAGGGGATACGACTTCAACCCCAATCGCGACTACCTTCTCCCCATCCCCTCTACGGAGCTGGTGCTAAACCCCAAGCTGGGGCAAAACCCGGGCTGGTAGCGCGGAAAGTTGAAAGTTAAAAATTGAAAGTTGAAAGTTGAAAGTTGAAAGTTGAAACGCACGGCGTGCGGCTCGCGACAATCCTTCGTCCTGCCGAATTACAAATTCGGCAGGACGGGTTACAAATTCGGCAGGACGGGGCGTCTTTTAGTTTTTAGTTTTTAGTTTTTAGTTTTTAGTTTATTAAAATGTCCGCGTTTATTAGCGTTGGGCGCTCAAAGAGGATAACATCTTCGGCGCCGCCGGTAATGGCAGGCAAAAAATTCCATTCGGCATTTTGGCTGGGCGTATTCCAATACTTTTGGCACGCGGCAAAAATGTAGCTGTACGCCTCCGACGCCGTAGTCACGCCATCTCTGTTGAGGTCGCCCTGCTCGGCGGCCATGAGAAAGAAGTAGCTGAACACGCTGTGCGAAAAAAAGCCATCCCACGAAACCTCCCTGCTGCCCGACGAGGCCAGCAGGGTGTAGCCAATGCCGGAACCCATGTTTTTCAGCGAGCTATACTGCCGTATGGCATCGCCTATGGTCGACAGGGAATTGGGAGGCCGGAGCTCTCCGCCGTCGTAGTCGCTGGGCGTATAGTCTACCACCGGCTGCCGCTGCAGCAGCGCGCCCGAATAGCAGGCGTCAACAACGCACACCTTTAGCCCGCAGGGAAGCGAGGCAAAGAGCTGCGACAACTTTTTGCCGTCAAGAGCGTTTGCGTTGATGTACCGGCACAGGTCGGCGTACGAAAACTTGTGGTGCAGCAGCATCGAAAAGTAGCCGTCGTCAACAGCAGAATCGCACTGCTCCAGAATGGTTGGGGCAAAAAGCCCGTGCCCCGAAAAGTAGAACAGGCACAGGTCGTTGTCGTCAACAATCCTGGCAAGGGTGGCAAAATCGCGCGCTACGTTGTGCATAGACGCTGCGCTGTCGGTGCGCAGAATGACCTCGTAACCCTGCTTTGACAAAAGGCGGGATACGCTCACCGCATCGTTGGCGCTGTACGACAGCTCGAGACCGGGGTAGGGATACGCCGATATGCCGTAAACAATGGCATACTTTACCGGCGCATCGGTCTTGCTGCAGGCCGACGACAGGGTTAAAAAAACGGCAACGGCCATCAATGCTTTTGCGGTGTGCATAGCCCTACGTGTAACGAAATGCCCAGGTTGACAAAATGCCCCGACCGGCGGAATGCGTAAATGAGCGGGAGGCTTACCTCGACGGGGAAAATATTGTTTCGGAAAAGGCCGAACGCCAAAAATGCCTCGGCGCCCACCGAAGGATACGCCATGTACTGCTTTACAACGGTGTAGCGGTCGTAGCTGCCCGACAGCATGACGCCAACGCCAAAGGGTGCGCCAAGGTACTTTACTTCACCCAGCGCGCGCCGAACGCTGGCGCCGCACGCGTAGCCCTCGTAGCGGCGGTACAGCAGCAGGCCGCGCGGCACAGAGTGTATCGCTTGGTGCCGGTTGAAAAAGGCAAAGTACGACATCCGCGCGGCGTAGTAGCCCACGCCGGCGCCATACGCGGCCACGTGCTGCTGCCCCACAGGAAAACCTTTGGACTTGACCCACGAGCCGAACGCGCCGGCCTGCCCCTTGAGGGCAACCCCGCGCGACGGGTTGTCTGCGGCGCCGGCGGCGCTGCATTGCGCGCTAAGGAAGCAGGCAGCGGCTGCCGACAATATCGCTTTGCTCCTAAAACGCATAGCCTGCAGAAGCTCCCCACGTAGCGCCAAAACGACCTCTATACATCAGGGGGATGAACCCGGCGCGAAGCATCAGCCCGCTTACCGACTGGTAGCGGTAGCCAAGGGTGGCCGTGCCAATTGCTCGCCAAATGCCGCCTGATGCAAGGCGATCGCCCAGCGCTGTAGCGCCGGCGCCCAGCTCCAGGTGGTGGCTTCCGCCGCCTGCTAAGTAGTAAGCGCTAACAGGTATCGTAGCCGCCCTAACGCCAAAAATATCAATGTAGCCAAAACCTATAGACGCGCCCGGCCCACCGCGACCGGTAAAAAACCAGCAGTCGTAGGTCACGGCGTACAGGGAGGGCGTTCGCCCAAAAAGCTCAAGGTATACGGCCTGCCGGAAGGGGGAGGGATGCTGCTCTTTCTCCTTACTCTTGGTGGCCTGGAGCCCCGCCGCGAGCGCGGACTTGACGCCCGGCGGGCTAACGGGAACAAAAATCCCCGCCTGAAACATGGGCAGCACCTCTCCCGGCTTTTGCTCCCCGCTTTCGGACAGGAATGTCCCCAGACCTGCGCCCGCCTGAAGCCACTTCTTGTAGCGGTAAACGTACATTACGCCCAGCACATCGGCGGTTTTTTCGCGGCCAACTTGGTGCCAGTACTGTAGCGAAACAAATGGCGAGCTGATGCGCGGCTTGAGGTGGTAGCTGAGGCCTGCGCCAATGCTCACCACGCCTGCCCCCGCCTGAACGCCCCAGCGACCCTTGGCAAACAGGTATTCCACATCGGCGCCCAATGCAGCGCCGCCCCCCATCAGAAACCCGGCGTTGACCGCCAGCTTGGGCGATGGCGCGCTGTCTGGCTGACCGAAAGCAACGGCGGGCAGCGGGAGAAAAAATAAAAAAATATGGTGGTGTTCTACAAAGTATGTTACTCAAATTATACATATCCGAAATTGATATAAAAGAAAGCCAAATCAAAAGCTTTGAAATGGTTGAATAATTTTTTGGAGAAACAGCATGTTTTTCGGAAAACTCTGCGAATACGATGTCTCAGGCGACAGTTATTACCTTCAATACCCACCGTACTTTTCTTTCCTATAACATGGTTATCACCCGAAAATGCACGGTTAAAACTTTCCCAATTGTCCGTATAAATCGTATCAAAACTCACGCCAAGCGAAGATAATTTATCTCTTAATTTCTTGGCTGTCCCAAAATTACGTTTTCCCCACACGAAAGCCACGATCTCGCCTGTTGATCGATGGTAAGCATAAATTAGCCACACTTTATTCTTTTTTTCTCCAACATATGTCCAAAACTCATCCACCTCAAGGC
>JAIROF010000104.1 GCA_031257655.1 Prevotellaceae bacterium
GAGGTTGTTTTGTTATTAAAATTAGGTGTAACCGAGCGCAGCGAGCTCACGAACACCAAAAATAAGCACGAGTGAGTAAATTAGGTTTTTCGCTCCCTACAATTTATGACACTACCAAAAAAAACTCAATTAGCGGCAATTGCTGCCGCTAATTGAGAAAATAGCGAAAACGAAAACAAAGAATGGCAACCAACCCTCCAGCAGCCGCTCAATGGGGCGCATTACCGGGGAAATCGCAGGGCTTGGCAGCATGCCGGGAGGCCATTGGAGACCTTCATTTGTTCTCCTTTATGGCGGCGTGCGCAGCGGCGAGCCGCGCAATGGGTACGCGGAAGGGCGAGCAGCTTACGTAGTTAAGCCCTATGTGGTGGCAAAACTCCACCGAGCTGGGTTCTCCGCCGTGCTCTCCGCAAATGCCGACTTTCAGGTTTGGCCGCGCCGAGCGTCCCTTTACCGTAGCCGTCCCTACCAGCTGCCCTACGCCCGTTTGGTCGAGGATTTGGAAGGGGTCGCTTTTCAGGATACCTTTCTCTATGTAAATGGGCAGGAATTTGCCCACATCGTCGCGCGAAAAGCCGAACGTCATTTGGGTAAGGTCGTTGGTGCCGAACGAGAAAAATTCGGCGTAGCCGGCCACCTTTTCTGCCGTCAGCGCTGCCCGCGGCACTTCAATCATGGTGCCTATCTTGAAGTCGATTCTGTCGTTTACTTCGGCAAATACTTTTTCGGCCGTTGAGCGAATGATGTCTGCCTGCAGCTTCATTTCGTTTTGCGTGCAGGTGAGCGGCACCATTATTTCGGGGATAGCCTGAATGCCTTTCTTCTTTAGGCTAAGGGCGGCCTCAATGATGGCGCGGGTTTGCATTTCGGTAATTTCTGGGTAGGTGTTTCCCAGGCGGCAGCCGCGATGCCCCAGCATGGGGTTTACCTCGCTCAGCGCCTCCACGCGCTCCTGCACCTCTTGCAGCGAAATGCCCATGAGCTTTGCCATTTCCTCCTGCCCCTTCAGGTCGTGGGGTACAAATTCGTGCAGGGGCGGGTCGAGCAGGCGCACGGTGACGGGCAATCCCTGCATGACCTCAAAAATTCCTTCAAAGTCCTTGCGCTGTAGCGGCAGCAGCTTTGCCAGGGCTTTGCGGCGTCCGTCTTCGTTTTTCGCCAGAATCATTTCGCGCATAGGCCAGATTTTGTCGCCCTCAAAGAACATGTGCTCCGTGCGGCACAGGCCTATTCCCTGCGCTCCAAACCGTCGCGCTACGGCGGCGTCGTGCGGCGTGTCGGCGTTGGTGCGCACCTGCAGGCGCGCGTGCTTGTTGGCCAGCTCCATGAGCGTGGCAAAGTCGCCGCTAAGCTCTGCGGCGGTAGTCTCCACCTTGCCCGGGTAAACGTTGCCGGTAGAGCCGTTGAGCGAAATCCAGTCGCCCTCCTTTAGCGTCATCTCGCCGGCTTTTACCGTGCGCGACTTGTAGTCGATGGCCAGCGTTCCGGCCCCCGACACGCAGCATTTGCCCATGCCTCGCGCCACTACGGCGGCGTGCGACGTCATGCCGCCGCGAGAGGTGAGGATGCCTTCGGCAACGTTCATCCCTTTGAGGTCTTCGGGCGACGTTTCTATGCGCACCAGGATGGTTTTTTTGCCTTGCTCGTGCCACACCTCCGCGTCTTCGGCAAAGAAGACGATTTGCCCTGTGGCGGCGCCGGGCGACGCCGGCAACCCCTTGGCAATGGATTTTGCTTTGGCGAGCGCCTCCTTTTTGAACACGGGGTGCAGGAGCTCGTCCAGCTTTTCGGGCTCGCAGCGCAGCACGGCCTCCTGCTCGTTGACCATGCCCTCCTTGAGCATGTCGTTGGCAATTTTTATCATGGCTGCCCCCGTGCGCTTGCCGTTGCGGGTTTGCAGCATCCAGAGCTTTTTGTCCTGTATGGTAAACTCAATGTCCTGCATGTCGCGGCTGTGCTGCTCCAGGTTTTGCTGGATGTTGAACAGCTCTTGGTACACTGCGGGCATTGTTTCCTGCAGCGAAGGGTACTTTGTGCTGCGCTCCACCTCCGTAATGTCTTGCGATGCAGCCCAGCGCTTGGAGCCTTCGATGGTGATTTGCTGGGGCGTTCGGATGCCGGCCACCACGTCTTCGCCCTGGGCGTTGATGAGGTATTCGCCGTTAAAGATGGCTTCGCCGGTGGCGGCGTCGCGCGTAAAGGCCACGCCGGTGGCCGATTCGTTGCCCATGTTTCCGAACACCATGAGCTGCACGTTCACCGCCGTGCCCCACTCTTCGGGGATTTTGTTCAGGCGGCGGTAGAGGATGGCGCGCTCGTTCATCCAGCTGTTGAACACGGCCATTACCGCGCCCCACAGCTGCTCCCAGGGGTCTACGGGGAAGTCTTTGCCGGTGCTTTTCTTTACCGCTTCTTTGAATTTCGCCACCAGCTCTTTCAGGTCGTCGGTGGTGAGGTCGGTATCGAGCTTCGCGCCGCGCGCCGCTTTCATGCCGGCGATAATTTGCTCAAACGGGTCTTCGTCGTCCTTGCTTTCGGGCTTCATGCCCAGCACCACGTCGCCGTACATCTGCACAAAGCGGCGGTAGGAGTCCCAGGCAAAGCGGGGGTTGCTGCTCTTTTGGGCAAGCGTTTCCACGGCTTCGTCGTTAAGCCCGAGGTTGAGGATGGTGTCCATCATGCCGGGCATGGAGGCGCGGGCGCCGGAGCGCACCGAAACCAGCAGCGGGTTGGCGTTGTTGCCAAACAGGGGGCCGGCCGCTACCGCTTCAATTTGCTTCATGGCCACCTCTACTTCGGGCTGAATCATCAGCACCGCAGATTTTTGCCCCATCTTGTAGAAGGCGTTACAGACCTCTGTGGTGATGGTGAATCCCGGAGGTACGGGCATCCCAATGAGGTTCATTTCTGCGAGGTTGGCGCCTTTGCCGCCCAGCAGGTCGCGCATTTTGCCATTGCCTTCGGCCGTTTTGTTGCCGAAAAAATATACATGCTTTGCTTGTGACATAAAAAAGAGGTTTTAAGAGTGATATTGTGTGGGTATTTACTGCCTAAGAAAAAGTGGGGGCAAAGTTAAAAATAATCTGCGTATAAACAAAACGAAAATAGCGATTGATGCAGTAAGATACTCAACTTTGAGCTCCTCCTGACGCGCATAGAAATGCTGATAGAGCAGCAGGAAAAACGGAAAAGGCTTTTCATCGAGGCGATAAATGTACAGCCCGGCAGCATTACCACCGCTTCGCCGGGTGAAGAATTTATCGGAAAAAGGCTTCGGACGATTGAAAAAAACGTAGACAATCCCGAAAATACTTCAAGGAAGAGCTTGAGAAGCCCCCTACACAATACCGTAATGACAAGCTAAAGGGAACCCTATAGAACCCCAAACGCTGCGTTACGCTCCCTCGGCAAAATGCTCATTTACTTTAGCAAACTCCGCTTTTGCCTCAGCCGCAAGCCTTGTTTTTGGGGTTTCTATTAGGTTCCCTAAAGTAATAGCCGTTTAGGGATGCGAAATAACCCCCTTGCTGTAAATTCCGTCAATTGGCTGACGAAATTACCGTAAATTTCGTCAATTGTATGACGAAATTACTGTAAATTTCGTCAACAGAAATTTTTTTTTTTATCTTTGCGCTCAAATTGTAAAGTAAAAAGCCATGAATGAAATTAAAAGAGATTTGCAGCAGAAAATAGAAAACAACTTGAAACCCAATAAGGTGGTGATGCTTTTTGGAGCAAGACGGGTTGGCAAAACGGTGTTGATGAATAGCATCCTTGAAAATTTTCGTGGGAAAACTTTAAAAATGAATGGCGAAGACTACGATACGCTGGCGCTGCTCGAAAATCGCAGCATAGCCAGCTATCGAAACTTGCTAAACGGCGTTGATTTACTTGCCATAGACGAGGCGCAGCATATTCCGGAAATCGGCGTAAAATTGAAGCTGATGGTTGATGAGATTCCCAATATTAAAATACTTGTCAGCGGCTCATCTTCATTCGACTTGCTCAATAAATCGGGCGAACCCCTTGTTGGCCGCAGCGCTGCATTTCATTTGACCGCCTTCTCCCAAAGTGAAATCTCCCAAATGGAAAACAGCCTGCTAACAAGGCAAAATTTTGAAACCCGCTTGATATATGGCGCATATCCCGATGTGGT
>JAIROF010000144.1 GCA_031257655.1 Prevotellaceae bacterium
CAAAATTTTCATAACCGCAGGTCTGCGACCTGCGGTACAGAATACCCCCACAATCTCTGCCTGAAAGGCAGGACTTTCATAGAGTTATTCCATGTTGTTTGAAACATAAGTTTAGCTACGTCGTCCTGCCTTTCAGGCAGATGATAGTCGTCGATGTTTCCGCAGACTGCGCTATCGCTTGTCTGCGGTTATGAAAATCCGACTTTTCAAGTCGGTTGTCGTCATCCGAAAAAACGACAATTTGAAATGCACCCAAATGGGGCAAAATTGCAGGTCAACACCGAAGGTAAGCGGATTATTTTCGGCTATGCCGCAAAACGCCGCTTTTGGCGTAATATCGTACCGCCTTCGGTGCAGAAAACCGCCAATGCTTCCAATTTTGATAAGCTTGGCGATTTTATTATGATGTTTTGTTGATTACCAATATTTTGACTGTATGTATTCCGCAAACTTTCTGTTTTCGATAAGTTTGCGGAATTAAGTAGCATAAACTCTTGAAATTCATAAAAATATAGCGGCAAAATATTGATTTCAATATACCTTCCGGTTAGCAAAGTTGCCAATTCGCTCGACAACAACCACGCATTAGAACCCGTAACATACAAATCGACATTTTTTTTGATAAACAAGCCATTGACCAAACGCTCGAAAGTAGCGAGATTCTGTACTTCATCGAGAAAAACATAGTTCATCTTATCCGGCAGCAAACGAATTTTTACATAGTCGTAAATATCTTTCCAATCGCCGAGCGTGTAAATATCAGGGTCTTCAAAATTCAGAAGCTGAATTTGCTCCTGTTCAACGCCTTTTTGCATCAGCTCATCGCTAAACATCTGCAACAGCGTAGATTTACCACAACGCCGTACCCCTG
The DNA here is from genome assembly GCA_031257655.1 of Prevotellaceae bacterium. GTDB lineage: Bacteria > Bacteroidota > Bacteroidia > Bacteroidales > UBA932 > JAITMY01. The sequence goes on from JAIROF010000144.1 coordinate 872, forward strand.
TAATGACCTTGATAATATTCTGGTCTTTCAGGTTGCGCAGCATTTGCATATACTGCCTGCGCTCAATCAAATTGTCGCCACGCCAGCGGCTTTTGTATTCTATATTTTGTTGTTCGGGCATATAGTGTCAATTAAAATGCAAAGGTACTACTTTTCCCTAAAAAAGCATCCAACTTTGCAAATGCCGTCTAATGGCTAATAAATACCCGGTTAAGCGGCTGTGGAAATAAAATAGCAACCCTTCCCTCCAAAGCCCTCAAACATTCCCCCTTCCTTTCGCGTAGCATTCCAAAAAAATTATGTATTTTTGTTCCTTTTAATATGCCATCGTACACGCTCATAAAAGTCAGCAGCAAGCGGCAAATTCAAGCGTTTCTGGATTTTCCCAAGGCGCTGTACAAAGACGACCCAAGCTACGTTCATCCGCTGGATAGCGACGTAGAGCGCGTTTTTTGCTACGGCAAGAACAAGCTTTTGCAGCTGGGCGGCGAAGCGGCCCGCTTCCTGCTGCAAGACGAAGACGGCGCAACGGTTGGGCGCGTAGCGGTATTTGTCAACCCTAAAACAGCCTGCCTCAACGACCAGCCTACGGGCGGCATGGGATTTTTTGAGTGCATCCGCTGCGAGGAGGCCGCTTTTGCCCTGTTCGACACATGCCGCCGGTGGCTCGAGGTGCGCGGGATGGAGGCTATGGATGGCCCTGTTAACTTTGGCGGCCGCGAGCGCTGGTGGGGGCTGCTGGTGGACGGGTTTACCCAGCCTTCGTACGGCACGAGCTACAACCCGCCCTACTACAAGGATTTTTTCGAGGCATACGGATTCAAGAGCTACTTTTACCAGTACTCGTACCTGCGCCCGGCGTCGCCGGACGGCATAGCGGACAGCATTCGCGAAAGGGCTGCACGGGTGGCGCGCAACCCGCGCTACACCTTCCGGCACACCAACAGCCGCAGCCTGACGCAATTTGCGCAGGATTTTTGCAGCATCTACAACCGCGCGTGGGCGCACCACCCCGGCGTGGAGCCGATGACGCCCGAGCAGGCCAACGCCGAGCTGACGGCCATTAAGCCGATCATCGACCATCGGCTCATCCTGTTTGCCTACCACGACCGCGAGCCTGTCGGGTTTTTTATACAAATCCCCGAGGTCAACGCCGTGGTGAAGCGCCTTGGCGGCGGCAAGCTGAGCCTCGTAAAGAGGCTGAAATTTCTGTACCTGCTGCGCGTAAAGAAGGTTTGCCGGCGCGCTATAGGGCTGGCGTTTGGCATTGTGCCCGAGTTTAGGGGGCGCGGATTGGAGGGGGCGCTGGCAATGGAGCTTATCGAGGCGTCCCGCGCCAAGGGATTTCTCTACAAAGAGGTTGACCTCAGCTGGGTAGGCGATTTCAACCCGGCAATGATGCGCTTTCAGCAGCTGCTGGGCGGTAAAATCCATAAAACGCGCGCTACCTACCGCCTGCTGTTCGACAGGGAGAAGCAGGAGAAAGCGTTTAAGCGATGCCCAAAAATGCAGGCAACGGCGACCAATACATAATTCAGCTGCCGCAAGGCGTTCAATTCGTTGAATACTACTATTTTGAAACAATCATTTTACCCACATGCTATTTAGCGAAGTCATAGGACACGAAGCGCTCAAGCACCAGCTGGTGCGCGCAGCGCGCGAAAATCGCGTAAGCCACGCGCAGCTGTTTTTGGGCAGGGAAGGCAGCGGCAACATGGCGCTGGCGCTCGCCTACGCGCAGTACGTCATGTGCGAAAACCCCTCCGACGCCGACGCCTGCGGCGCGTGCAGCGCCTGCGTAAAAATGCACAAGCTCATACACCCCGACTTACACTTTGCCTTTCCGGTAAACTCGTCAAAGGCAAGCGAAAGAAACCCCGTGAGCGACATGTTTCTGGCGCAGTGGCGGCAAAAGCTGCTGCAAAACCCATACATCACCGAGCAGGCGTGGTACGAAAGCCTCAACCTCGACAACAAGCAGGGCAACATCAGCGCGCGCGAAGCCGAAGCCATCATGCGCAAGCTTTCGCTAAAAGCCTTTGAGGGAAAGTTCAAAATCATGTTCATTTGGCTGCCCGAGCGCATGAATCAGGTGGCCGCCAACAAGCTGCTAAAGCTCATCGAGGAGCCGCCTGCGCAAACGCTCTTTTTGCTCGTAGCCGAAAATTCGAGGCAAATGCTCAAGACCATTCTCTCCCGCACCCAGCTGGTGAGCGTACCGCCCGTGCACGACAGCGCCCTCGCCAACATGATTGCCCGCGAGTTTAACCTCCCGCAAAGCGACGCCCGCACGCTGGCGCACTTAGCCAACGGCAGCGTAGTGGAGGCGCGACGCATATCCGGACAAGGCGACGAAAAGCGCGACTACTTTGAGCAGTTCGCAACGCTCATGCGCCTGAGCTACGCCAGCAAAGCCGAAAACATCATTCTCCTCATGCAGCAGGCCGAAAAAATAGCGGGGCAAGGGCGCGAATGGCAAAAAAATTTCCTCCTGTACGCGCAGCGGATGATTCGCGAAAATTTTATCCTAAACCGGCAGGTGAATGAAGCCGTATATTTAGCTGGAGCAGAAGCTGATTTCAGCGCAAAATTTTCCCCATTCATCAATCCGGACAACATCTTCCGCCTGTACGAAGAGTTCAACCTTGCCTTGCAGCACCTTGGACAAAACGGAAACCCGAAAATCCTCTTTACCGACCTCGTCCTAAAGCTCGTCAAGCTGATTGTCCCACTAAAAACTAATGGTTAATGGTTAATGGTTAACGGTTAATGGTTAATGGTTAATGGTTAATGGCGCAAAGCGCGGCGGGCGGCGGACGGCGGACGGCGGACGGAGCGGGGGTAAATGAGGAAAAAACCTTATTTCCACCTAATTTTAAGAACAAAACAACTTCAGCAGCAGAAAGAACAACCTCATTAAGTTAACTATAAATTAATATCGCATGTTTTTACATTTTGATTATGACCAAACTATAACATACAACATTCGTAACAACGACTGCGGCGATAAACGCCGCCGCGCTTCGCGCCATTAACCATTAACCATTAACCATTAACCATTAACCATTAACAACGATTGCGGCGATAAACGCCACCGCGCTTCGCGCCATTAACCATTAACCATTAACAACGATTGCGGCGATAAACGCCACCGCGCTTCGCGCCATTAACCATTAACCATTAACCGTTAACCATTAATCATGACAAATCCAGACTCTTCCAACCAAGAATTTCAGCTGGCGTTAGATTTAGTCAACAACACGCCGCTGCACGTTTTTCTTACCGGAAAGGCGGGTACGGGAAAAACTACTTTTCTCAAGTACCTTCGCGAGCAGAGCGACAAAAAGTTGCTGGTAGCAGCGCCCACAGGCGTAGCCGCCATCAACGCCGGCGGCGTAACGCTACATTCGCTGTTCCAGCTGCCGTTTGAGCCGTACATCCCCGGAGTAGGCTACAGCGAAAGCACGGCGCGGTTTCGCATGACAAAGCAAAAGATAGAGCTGCTGAGGAGCATCGACACGCTCGTGATTGACGAAATCAGCATGGTGCGCGCAGACCTCCTCGACTCGGTCGACGCCGCGCTGCGGCACTACCGAAATTCCCTCCAGCCTTTTGGCGGCGTGCAAATGCTCTACATTGGCGACGTATTCCAGCTCCCGCCGGTGGCAAAAGAAGATGAGTGGGAGCTGCTGGCGCCGCACTACCAGAGCCAATTCTTCTTTCACGCCAAAGCGTGGGAAAAGTCATCGCCCCTGCACATTGAGCTCAAAAAAATATACCGCCAAAAAGAGCAAAAGTTTATCGACCTGCTAAACAAGGTGCGGCATGGCAACTTGAACAGCGACGATATAGCCATGCTAAACGAACACTTTAAGTACAACTTCAACCCGCCGGACAGCGAGCGCTACATCATGCTATCAACGCACAACTACCGCGTTGACCGCATAAATGCGCAAAAGCTGCAGGCGTTACCCGGAAAAGAGCATCGCTTTCGGGGCGTCATAGAGGGTGAATTTTCGGAGCATTCGCTGCCAACCGACATGGACTTGGCGCTAAAGAAGGGAGCACAAGTCATTTTTATCAAAAATGATACAGGAAGCTATCGGAAGTATTACAACGGCATGGTAGGGGTAGTGACGGAAATCAGCGATAAGGAAATAAAGGTACAGCCGGTGGACGCCAGCTTTGCGGAGCTCACGGTAGGGCTTGAAACATGGAAGAATATCCGCTACTCCTTCAACAAAGAAAAGAACTCGGTGGCAGAAGAGATGCTCGGCGCGTTTACGCAGTACCCCATACGCCTTGCTTGGGCTATCACCATTCACAAAAGTCAGGGGTTAACGTTCGACAGGGTCATTATTGACGCAGCGCAGGCGTTTGCGCCCGGTCAGGTTTACGTGGCGCTTAGCCGCTGCACCACCCTCAACGGGCTTGTGCTGCAATCGCGCATAACGCCCGAAAGCGTTACCATCGACAGCAACGTTATAGAATTTTCCGAGCGGAAAGATACCATCGACAGGCTTCGGCAAACGCTACAGGTAGAAAAACCGCGATTTTGCGCCAAGAAGCTACGTATGGTGTTCAATCTTCAGCCGTTAATCAACGCTACAAGAAATTTTCTTGAGCTTGTGCCGGATAAAAAAATACCGGAGCCCGAAAAAGCGCAGCGGCTTTCCTTGCAGCTCTACCAAAAGGCAAAAGCGCTGAAAGAAGTCGCCGACAAGTTTACCCCCGAACTCGAAAAGCTTCTTTCCCACGTACAGCAGACCGGCGCTACGCAGGCCCTGCAGCAGCGCGTAGAAAAGGCCGCCGGCTACTTTTACCCCAACATCTACAACGAAATTTTATTTCCCCTGCAAGCTCATGCGATGCAGGTGAAAAAGGCCGCGAGGGTAAAAGAATACATCAAAGCGTTAGTAGAGATAGAAACGGATATATTACTTATCCTTAAAAAAATACAGGTAATAAAATATGGCGATATACTTTTAGCTGAAATCGAACCGCCAAAGCGTGAAGTAGAGGTAGAACCTATTAAGGAAAAGCATAAGCCGGTAAAGGGCGATTCGGCAAAGGTAACGCTGGAAATGTTCGACAAGGGGCAAACGATAGCGGAGATTGCGCAGGCGCGCAACATTTCTACGAGTACCGTAGAATCGCACTTTGCGCAGCTGGTAGAATCCGGTGAGTTCAACATTCATAAATGGCTAAACGAAGAGCGAATAAAGGCTATAGAGGAGGGCATAAAAAAGGCGGGGAGCCAAAATATAGCGCAAATATTTGCGATGCTACAGCAAAAGTATTCCTACGGAGAAATACGAGGCGTAATAGCCTACCGGCAAACGAAAAATAAAGAAAGCTGAAGTGTCTTTCCAATTTTAAGATGATGGTGATATTGGACAGCGTAGGAGACAATAAAATTCTGCTTGTTGACGAAGGACAACTTAAAACGGATGGTTACCTGATTTCGGTTTTTCACGCCATTGGCACGACAGCAAGCCGGCAGCCGAAAGTATTCAGCACGCCGGCTATTGTTTCTATGCTGGGATTGCCGTTCTCGGAAAGCGAAGCATAAAGCCCTTCGCGCGATACCTTGACATGCTGCGCCATGTCTGACACACCACGCGCGCGCATGACATCCGATATCGCCAACTTCAGCAACGCCAGATCATTGTATTCCAGCGCTGCATCAAGATATTCGGCTATGTCTTTTTCTGTTTTGAGATATTCCGCGACATCCCAATCTGAAATTGTTATTGTTTTATCCATTTTCCAAACTTTTTGCTATTTCTTTTGCCAGTTTTATATCTTCGATTTGACTTGATTTATCGCCGCCGCACAGCAGCAGCACAACCATATTATCGCGTATTGTATAATAAATGCGGGTGATGTCATAAATTGTATGATACGGCAAGTATTATGCTGATTATAAATCATTTGCATTAATGAGGTTAATGAGGTTGTTATTTCTATTATATCTCTCTGCTACTGAGGTTGTTTTGTTATTAAAATTAGGTATAAATTAGGTTTTTCGCTCCCTACAATTTATGACACTACTAATGAGGTTAATGAGGTTAATGAGGTTGCTATTTCTACTATATCTCCCTGCTACTGAGGTTGTTTTGTTGTTAAAATTAGGTATAACCGAGCGTAGCGAGCTCACGAACACCAAAAATAAGCACGAGTGAGTAAATTAGGTTTTTCGCTCCCTACAATTTATGACACTACCGCTGAAGCATAGGGTTAATCAAGTGCCGTCCCCTGCGGGACGGCCCGGATGCCTGCTCGCTGCTACTTGCTCCGTATGCTAAAGCATACGGTTAGTCAAGTGCCGTCCCATGCGGGACGGCCCGTTCGGCAGGACGGGAGTTTTTGCGAAAGGGTACGAATGCTTTCAAATTCTCAATTCTCAATTCTCAATTCTCAATTTTCAGGTAATGTCATAAATTGTACGATACAGTAGATAAGATACTGATTATAAATCATTTACATTAATGAGGTTAGTAAGGTTGTTGTTTCCACCATATCTCCCTGCTACTGAGGTTGTTTTGTTATTAAAATTAGGTGTAACCGAGCGCAACGAGCTCACGAACACCAAAAATAAGCACGAGTGAGTAAATTAGGTTTTTCGCTCCCTACAATTTATGACACTGCCCTTTTTTGATTTATTTTACATGGAATTGATAGCTTCCCGAACCGGCTTTTACCCGTAGCTTGCCTTTATCCACGCCAATTACGGTTACATTGTCCGAAGCGGACAAGGGTAAGCCGTAAGTCGTTACCCGACGCACGTCCGTAGCCGGGATATATATTTCCGCCGTACTGTTGGCAGGGATGGATACTTCCATACTGAAATCGTCGCCGGTTTTCGTCCATTTGCAACGGATTGTCCCGTAAGGCGATTCATAGCTTGCTGCTGCGCTCTTCACATCGCCGACCACTTGCGGGTCAATCACAATTTCGCGGAAAGCGACGGAGTTTTCTTTCTGACGTATTCCGCCCAAACCTCCGTAAAGCCATTCCATGAGATGCCCCAGCATAAAATGGTTGTTGGACACAAAACCGTATGCTTGCCACGACTCGGTCAATGCCGTTGCGCCGTGAGCCAGCTGCCATCCGTATCCGGGTACGTCGTACCGGCTGTTCATGTCGAAAATGACGTCCGAGCGTCCGCCGTCCTCCAGCGCGCGAAGCACGTAACGGTAGCCTACGTCGCCGGCTGTGAGCGCGTTGCCGCGTCTGCGAATGTCGTCTATCAGGTTTTGCAGTATTGCGGCGCGACGCTCGTCGGGAACCAAACCGGTGTACAGGGCAATGGCATTTGCCGTTTGGCTGTTACGCTCAATTTTTCCGGTAGCGCTGTCGTAGAATTTGTCGTTGAACGCTTTTTTGATATTTCCGGCAAGCTCCCTGTAGCGGGCTTCGTCGCCGGATTTGCCGAGTATCGAAGCAATTTGCTGCATAATCGTGGCGTTGTAGCAATAGATTGCTGTAGCCGTTACTCCGTTAGCCGTCAGCTGCGCGTACCCCGGACTCGTCGGACCAATGTCGAACCAGTCGCCCAGCCCGTATGCAACGATGTGATTGTCGGCTCGCGCTCCCAGATAGTCGAGATAGCGCTGCATTGCCGGGTAGTATTCTTCCAGCAGCCGGCGGTCGCCATACCATTTATAGATATACCAGGGGCAGATGATGAAAGCGCTGCCCCATTCGGGCGTGTCCTCGAAACCGTTGGCGAAACGGACGTATTCGGGCGCAATGGTCGGGATGCATCCGCTGGAGAGCTGCGAGGCTCGCATGTCTTCCATGATTTTGGGATACAGGCGCGACAAGTCGTAACGGTATTGCAGCGAGTATTGCATCAGATGCGCCTGTTCGAGCCAGCCGAGCTTCTCGCGATGCGGACAGTCGGTAAGCACGCTCGCCATATTGCTTCGCATAGCCCAGTCTATCAGCGAATGTATCTGGTTGAACATCGGCTTGGAGCAGGCAAAAGAACCGGCTTCTTCTGCCGAATTACAGGTATGCAAGCCTGTAATCGATTCAATCTCCGGAAAATTCTCCGGATTGTCCTTTCCTGTCGGGATAGCGCCTTCTACCTGCACATAGCGGAATCCGTAGTACGTAAACTGAGGCTGCCAGCGCTCGGTTTCGCCCTTGCCCTGCGTAGCGTATGCGAAGTAGAAGGGTTCGCCGGAAGCGCTTTGGGCTGCCGAGCTGTCGCTTTTCAACAGCTCCGCCGGACGGAAAAGTATTGTCTTGCTTTCTTTTGATTTGACGGCAATACGGATTATTCCCGAAAAATTCTGCCCCAGGTCATAAATCCAGTGTCCCTGCGCGTTTTGGAATACGTTGACTGTTGGGATCAAGGAGTGCACCGTAAGCGGCGTTGCGCGCTGTGCGGTCAATGCTCCCGGATAACCGGTAAGTATGGCTTGCTGCCAGGCAGCGTCGTCGAATCCGGGTTTTGTCCATCCTTCCTGAACCCGTCTGGCGTCATAATCTTCGCCGCCGTAAATACTTGAGAAAACGACAGGGCTTTCCGTCGCTTTCCACGATGCGTCCGATACGATTTCGCCGCTTGTGCCGTCGGAGTATTCAATACGAAGGAGCAGCTTCATCTTCGGTGCGCCATGCGAGATTATCAATTTCAGGTACCTATCGAAGGGGATATTGTAAAAACCGTTTCCTAACATCACGCCAAGTACATTTTCGCCGGTCTTCAGGCTGCCGGTGAGGTCGAAGGTTACGTACTGCGCCTGTTTGTCGTACTTTGTCCATCCTGCATCCAAAAAATGGTTGCCTGTTTTTTCGCCATTGAGGAAGAGGTCGAAATGCCCAAGTCCGGCAACGAAAGCGATTGCCCGCTTGACCTGTTTCCGTACAGCAAATGTTTTGCGCAGCTGCGGCAGCTTGTAGAAACCGATGCTTCGTTCGCCCATTGTCTTGCGGATATCGGCGAAATCGAGCCTTGCCGGCACGGTATACTCTTCTTTACGGTCGTTTTCCAGAGCAATCCATGCGGCTTTACTCCAGCCTTTTGCATCGGTCAACCCCATGACAAACGTCTGTGTTTCGCTCCACTCCGAAGGCTGATTGTCTTTGTCCCAAATCCTGACTTTCCAGTAGTATACAGCGGATGATTTCAGCGGTTTCCCGTCAAAAGAGGTCAATACCGACTGCGGGGAGTTCACTTTGCCGCTGCTCCAGACATTTCCCTCGTTCCTGTCCAGCGCTTCCGGCGTGTCCGACGCCAAAATCTGGTATGCGGACTGAATAAACCCGCGCTTTTCGGAATAAATTTTCCAGCTGAAACATGGATGCTGCGTGTCAATCCCAACCGGATTTTTTTCATGCTCGCACCGCAAATCATACAGCGAAAACGATGGCGTTGCCGCTACAAACGCCGGCATCGCACACAAGGCTAACAGTAAAATGATATTCTTATTCATCATACTCCGAATGTTTTATGCGCACTAACTCTTTACTCATGTTTCGCACCTTTCTCTAATGCCATGATAAACACTATATAACGAAAGGGTTTGTTTTATATCTGTTTACACATCAACACGTTGCAAATTCTACTTTTCTATTTTCCCCTCCACCATATCCTTAGCTTCGTTCAACAACCGTTTACTTTCGCCGCAAAGGTAAAAAACTTTTTTTGTATCATCGCCCCTTCTATAATTTTTTTCGGAAAAATCTTATTCCTCTGCGCGTAATTTGAAAATTTCACCTAACTCCCCCCACCCTACCATTTTTTTACGAGTGCGCAATAGTTTTGCCGCCCCTTATCGTTAGAGTAGCTGAGCGCAACGAGCAGTGGGCTAACGCCCTCGACGCATCGGAGGTTTCATCGAAAATAAGCGAAATCGACAAAAAAATTAGCAGAATTTAAATAGCTCCTGTCTATAAATATAAATTGTTGAAAAACAATTTGTTAAATATAGAAATAAATATTATCTTTGTACCATAACAATCCATCATAAACAGAGGTATGAAGATGCAATTACTTGAGCCGCTACGCATAAAATTTGCGCAGCCCAGCTGGGCGAACGCCCCCGAGCTGGCGTTGATAGATACGATATTGGAGCAGCATCCCGAATTTATCAGGATGTTTGAGGGCGACATAAGAGCGGGCAGCAAAAACAATTCCTTTGGTCGAGGCGATGTACCGTCGGTGGAGCAGCTCGTTCGGGCGGCTATGTACAAAGAGATTAAAAAGTTAGACTACCGTACGCTGGAATACCATCAGGAGGATTCCCGCATTTGCGCCATGTTTGTCAAGTTAGAGCAAGGCCGCAGCTGGTCGTTTCAGGTATACCAGAAGTACATCTCAAAAATATCGAAAGCCCGGCTGGAGGAGCTGCTCTATGCGATAAACAGGATAGCCATAGAAACAGGGATAGAGGATGTTAGCGAGGTATGCATGGACAGCACGGTGCTGGAAACCAGCATTCACTACCCTACCAACAATGCGCTGGTATGGGATTGCATTCACGAAAGCCATCGCTTGCTCAGCCAGCTGCAAAAGGAGGTTGAATCGCTTACCGTCAGGGATTACACAAAGGGCGCAAAGGCGGCGTACTTTTTGCTGGACAACACCAAAAAGAGCAGAAAAAAGAGCGGAAAAAAGGAGCAGGAAGCCCTGGACAAGCGAACCAAGCTGTTCGTAAAGCAGCTGGTCACCTTTACGAAGGCCATTAATCAGGTAGCCCGCATCGTAAAAAAAAAGGCCGCGCACAGCGCTACGCAAAATGCGATGGCGATAGTAGCCCAGCTTGAAAAGCTGCTGCCGCTGATGGAGCAGGTCTACGCCGTAACCCTTCGGCACGAGGTGGAAAAGGAGCCGGTGGAGAACGCCGAAAAGCTATTTTCCATCTACGAGCAGCATACGGATATCATCGCCAAGGACGGTCGCGAGGTCAAGCTCGGCCACAAGGTAAACTTTGCCAGCGGGAAAAGCAACCTGGTGCTTGCCGTTGATACGCTGAAGGGCAACCCGTCCGACAGCTCGCTCTATAGCGGCATGCTGGACAAGGTGATAGCCACCTATAACGCCGTACCGCGCGATAGCGCAACCGATGGCGGCTACGCCAGCTCGGCGAATCTGCGGCATGCGCAAGGCAAAGGCAAAGGCGTCATCAACATCGTTTTTAATAAGATGGTGGACAGCTTGCAGCGTGTAGCGAGCAGCAAAAACATGGAAACGCAGCTCAAAAAATGGCGTGGCGCGATAGAGGCTATCATCTCCGACATCAAGCGCGGGTTCCAGCTGCACCGCTGCACATGGAAAGGTGAGGAGCACTTTCATCAGAAAGTTTTATGGAGTACCATAGCGCACAACATACGTGTGATGAGCGCCCTGTTGCAACCAGCGGACGACAGGGCATGTTGACGGCCATGCTGGACATAAGCAAGGGGATAGCTATGCCCATTTTTTTATTTCGTAACATCAGGGAACCTCTAAAAACCAAAATATAAGGTTCTACCGTCATTTGTGTGATGTCATAAATTGCATGAGACGGAAAGTATTGCGCTGATTATAAACCATTTACGTCAATAAGGCTAATGAGGTTGTTATTTCTACTATATCTCTCTGCTACTGAGGTTGTTTTGTTATTAAAATTAGGTGTAACCGAGCGCAGCGAGCTCACGAACACCAAAAATAAGCACGAGTGAGTAAATTAGGTTTTTCGATTGCGCCTCAGCTCCCTTTCGTCGTGCATCGCACTTTCTGCGTAACATGGGTTACTTACCACTTACTACTTACTACTTACTACTTACTACTTACTACTTACCACTTACCACTCCCTACCACTTTTCCTTTTTTCGAGAGCGTAAAGGTAGTGAAATTTTTTTACCCTGAGCACAGGCTCATGTCAATGCGGAGGGCAAATCAGCAATTTTTTTTATAGGCTCCATGATATTCCGCTATTTTTTTTCTACTTTTGCAAGAAAAAATTGTATGGATTTAAAGGAAATCATGTCAGTATCCGGTTATCCGGGGCTATTTCGGCTGGTATCGCAAGGTCGTAGCGGGCTTATAGTAGAGTCGCTGGTTGATAAGAAGCGTACCAATATTCCGCCCACAGCCAAGGTAAGCACTATGAGCGATATTGCAGTGTTCACCCACGGCAACGATGTGCCGCTGCGCGTAGTGCTGCAAACCATAAAAGAAAAGAGCGACGGCAACCCCACCGTTGACCCGAAGAGCGTTACCGAGGAGGAGCTCAGGCGGTATTTTGAAGAAATACTCCCAACGTACGACAAGGAGCGGGTGTATTTTTCCGATATAAAAAAGATTATATCGTGGTACAACCTGCTCCAAAAAAATGACATGCTCAATTTTGAGGTGAAGGAAGAGGAAACAAAGGAAGAAGAGGCGGGAGGCGACGTCAAGAGTTCGTCGGCCAAGCCTTTGGCGCCCAAGCCGCTTGTCAAGCCCGTGCAGCATGTCTCCTCGAAGGCCGCAGGCTCTGCCGGAAAAATCAACGCCCCAAGGAAAGCGCAGTAGCGCTTGGGCTGGAGAAAGCAGCGGTGGCGGAGCGGAGAAAGGGTAACCCTGCTCTCCGCTCCGTGTGGCCTTAGCGTGCACGCCGGCACAGAGAAATGGCTTTGTTGCGGCAAGTGATGGTTGCTATACCATGCGCTTGCTGCAACAAAGCCGTTTTTGTTGTGCGCGGAGGCAAGCCGGCAGAGCAAAGCGCTCGGCGCGGGATTATAGCCCGTACCAAGCCATTCGCCCGCCATGCCGCTGCCATGCGGAAGAAATGGTAGTAGATTCGGACAGCCAGACATTCCGATGCAGAAAATTTGTGGCGAGGGTTATAAAGGAATATCGGGAAGTATCGCGGAATATGGCGGAGTATTGCGGAATATAGAGAAATACAGGGAGGGGTTGTTCAAATCAATTTCAAAATTCGGAAAAGATAATTCTCAAATTATTGCTAATTTTGCGGCACTCGGTGCAACGTTCAAAGTCATACGGGGAATACTACGCGCCTCGCTTGGAGCGACAGGGAGGCGGGCAATTCAAAATTCAAAACATCAAGCTTCACATGTCTTTATCTTCGACCAGCATCAGCCGTCCGGTGCTCACCACCGTTTTTGTGATTATCATCACCATTTTTGGGCTTATCGGCTACACGTTTCTTGGCGTTCGCGAGTATCCGAGCGTAGACCCGCCCATCATATCGGTGAGCACGAGCTACATTGGCGCCAACGCCGACATCATAGAGAAGCAGATTACCGAGCCGCTGGAGCAGAGCATCAACGGGATAGAGGGCATCCGCTCGCTCACCAGCACGAGCAGCACGGGTCAGAGCCGCATCATCGTGGAGTTTGAGCTGAGCCGCGACATGGAGTCGGCGGCCAACGACGTGCGCGACAAGGTGTCGCGGTCGCTCTACCGGCTTCCCAAGGACTGCGACCCGCCCACCGTATCGAAAGCCGACGCCGACTCCGACCCCATTCTGATGATCGGCATCCAGAGCAGCGGGCGCTCGCTGCTGGAGCTGTCCGAAATAGCCGACCTTACCTATAAGGAGCAGCTGCAAACGATTTCCGGCGTTAGCGCCATCACCATTTGGGGTGAAAAGCGCTACGCCATGCGCCTGTGGATGAACCCCGGCAAGCTGGCCGGCTACGGGCTTACGCCCATGGACGTTCGCGACGCGCTGCTGCGCGAAAACCTGGAGCTCCCTTCGGGGCTTATCGAGGGAAAGACGGTGGCGCTCAGCGTGCGCGCGCAGGGCCTGCTCATCACCCCCGAAGATTTTAACCGCCTCATCATTGCCCGGCAGGACGACCGCGTGGTGCGCTTCCGCGACGTGGGGTACGCCGAATTAGGCCCCGAAGACCTGCGCAGCCTCATGAAGCAAAACGGCATGCCGGGCGTAGGCGTGGGCGTTATCCCCCAGCCCGGCTCCAACCACATCGAAATTGCCGACGAAGTCTACAAGCGCATGGCGCAAATCGCCAAAAGCCTCCCCGAAGACGTGGAGATAAACATGGTGTACGACAACACGCGCTTTATCCGCTCCTCCATTAAGGAGGTGGGCGAAACCATCGTCGTAGCCTTCATGCTGGTGGTGCTCATCATCTTTCTCTTTCTGCGCGACTGGCGCTCCACGCTCATCCCTACGGTGGTCATTCCGGTTTCGCTCATCGGCGCCTTCTTCATCATGTACCTTGCGGGGTTTAGCATCAACGTGCTGTCGCTGCTGGCCATTGTGCTGGCCATTGGGCTGGTGGTGGACGACGCTATTGTGATGATGGAAAATATTTACGTGAAGATAGAGGCGGGGATGACCCCGCTGGAGGCCGGCAAAAAGGGCGCCAACGAAATATTCTTTGCCATCGTATCGACCACCATTACGCTGGTGGCGGTGTTCTTCCCCATCGTGTTTTTGCAGGGCACCACGGGGCGGCTTTTCCGGGAGTTTAGCATCGTCATCTCCGGCTCGGTGCTCATATCGGCCTTTGTTGCGGTAACGTTCACGCCCATGCTTTCGACCAAAATTCTGAAGCGCCGCCCGCGGCAGCCGTGGTTCTACCGCGCCACCGAGCCCTTCTTTAGCGGGCTTACGACCTTCTACCGCCAAACGCTCGCCGGGTTCATGCGCTACCGCTGGGTAGCCCTGCTGGTGCTCCTTGCCCTGGGGGGGTGCATCGTGCTCCTGTGGCAAAAAATCCCCTCCGAAATGGCGCCGCTGGAAGACCGCTCGCTGCTCATCGTTCGCAGCTCCGCCACCGAAGGCACCACGTACGAGTACATGAGCCGCTACATGGACAACGTTACCGAGGCGATAGCCGACAACGTCCCCGAAGCGCAGCTCATCATGTCGCGGGCCTGGTCGGGCGGCGGCTTTGCGCGGGTCATGCTGACGCCACCCGCCGAGCGCCACCGCGCGCAGCAGGAGGTGTACGAGGCGCTCACGCCTAAGCTATACCCGCTCACCGACGCCCGCTCGTTTGTGATGCAGCAGAGCACCTTTGGCGGACGGCGCGTGGGAATGCCGGTGCAGTACGTCCTGCAGGGCGTAAACCTCGACAAGCTAAAGGAGTTTGTGCCCAAGTTTATGGAAAAGGTCAACGAAAGCCCCGTGTTCCAAATGGCCGACGTCGACCTGAAGTTCACCAAGCCGGAGGTGCGCGTGGATATTAACCGCGACAAGGCCAACCTGATGGGCATTTCGACGCAAAACATCGGGCAAACGCTACAGCTGGGCCTGAGCGGGCAGCGGTTTGGGTACTTCTTTATCAACTCCAAGCAGTACCAGGTGATTGGGCAAATAGAGCGCCAGCTGAGCAGCAAGACCCTCGACCTGCGCTCCATCTACGTGCGCAACGGGGAGGGCGAAATGGTGCAGCTCGACAACCTTGTATCGCTGCGCGAGGCGAGCACGCCGCCCAACCTGTACCGCTACAACCGCTTTGTGTCGGCAACCGTTTCGGCGGGGCTGGCAAAGGGCAAAACCATTGGCGACGGGCTGGACGAAATGGACCGAATAGCCCAAGAGGTGCTGGACGACACGTTCCGCACGGCGCTTGCCGGCGAATCGAAAGAGTTTCGCGACAGCGCCTCCAGCCTCATGTTCGCCTTCCTGCTGGCGCTGGTGCTCATATACCTCGTGCTGGCGGCGCAGTTTGAGAGCTTTCGCGACCCGCTCATCATCATGCTCACCGTGCCCCTCGCCGTGTTTGGGGCGCTGCTCTTTCTGTGGATAAACAGCAAAACGATGAACATCTTTTCGCAAATCGGCATCATCATGCTCGTAGGGCTGGTGTCCAAGAACGGCATCCTCATCGTAGAGTTCGCCAACCAGCGCAAGGCCGACGGGCTAAAGCTCATGGACGCCATCATGGACGCCTCGTCGGCGCGCTTCCGCCCCATCCTCATGACCAGCCTCTCCACCATCCTGGGCACCCTCCCCCTGGTGTTTGCCTCCGGCGAAGGCGCCAACAGCCGCATCATGATGGGCATTGCGGTGGTGGGCGGGCTTACCGTCTCCACCTTCCTCACGCTCTACGTGGTGCCGGCAATGTACACATTTATTACGAGTAAGGGAAGCGGAAAGGGAGCAAAAGAGTAGAGAAGCGCTTTGCCGCACAGCCGCACCGCTACAAAAAGCGGATGCCTGTGAACTACCTGAATTTCGCATGCTTGGCCATAAAAAAGTTTGGCTTGGGATGAAAAGTGGCAAATTTTCGCTACCTTTGCGCGGTCAACACATAAAAATCAAACCACAATGAAGCATATACTTACCATAGCAGCGCTGGTAGCGCTACTGGGTCATGCCCGTGCAGCAGATCGCACCGCCGTTACTGCCGACCAGCTGGCCGCCTTCTTTAAATCGACCACCTGCGTGGTCGCTACGAACGACAATATCATCTTCGATGCATTTTTGAACGACGCCGTCAAGCGGTTTTGGACGATAACCCCCTACAAGGTGGTGAGCAAAACCGAGTTCGACGCCCTGCGTACCGACGAAAGCGCCTCCTTTCTGATGCTCACCAAGGTGGTGGAAAGCAAAGACAAGCTCAAGCGCCCTTACCTCTACCTGAGCCTGCTCATGGGCAGCAAGAACGCCGGAAGCAGCTTGGACTTGATGCCCGAAGTTGCCTCCATCCCCTTAGCCTGCGAATCTGCCGAGGGCGACATCCCAGCGGTGATGCTCAACCCTATGGTGCTTTTTGTACAGAAACATGCCGAAAAGATAAAAGAAAAATCCTTTGCCGAAAGGCTGCTGGCCAGCTTTCAGCAGCGCCTGCAGGCCTACAACTACAGCATGTCGCAGCTCAAGGGAAAAGTGATTTACATCTGCAAGAGCGACGTTGACGTTAAGGTAAACATTCGCGAAATGGAGGCAAAGCACGGCAACCTGCTCCGCTTTGTAGATAAAGACGGTATTGCCCGGGTGGTGAGCGAACGGGAGGCCAACGCTGCGGTAGCGTTCACCGTTTACCCGCAGGGCGCCGAAAAGGGCGCATACGGCTACAAGATGGTGATGGACACAGAAGGCGAACTTTACTACTACTACTACGAAACCAAGCCAAAAAACTTCCTCTTTCAGAAGAATGATTTTGACCTGATACTTGGCAACCTCTAATCGCACGCCGGATAATCGTTGCACGCCGGCTGCCGCACAAAACGCCCGTCAAAACGGCTGAGACCACCGCATAACCCTAACAGGGCTACAAGCCTTGTTGGGGTTTTTAGGCGTTTGAAAAGCGTATGGCCAACCGTTCGGGGGCTAAAGGGGGACGGGGAGGTAGCAGGAAATGCGTCGGTTCTACTTTTGCCGCACCCGGCGCGCGCCTCAGCGAAAAATTGGCGGCAAAATGGCGCTAAGGCGCGATGCGCGGTGAGACGCACGCCGTGCGCCTCTACAGCGCCGTGCCACGCGCCATCAAACATAACACTCTCATTCAAGCCAAAAATATCAGGAGATCAAACAGCAACTTTCAACTTTCAACTTTCAACTTTTAATTTTCAACTTTCAATTTTCAACTTTCAACTATTTTAAGCAGTGTCTGACGAAAAAATAATCTTTTCGATGAATGGCGTTGGGAAAATGCTACCCAACACCAACAAGCAAATCCTCAAGGATATCTACCTGTCGTTTTTTTACGGGGCAAAAATCGGCATTATCGGTCTCAACGGCTCCGGTAAATCCACGCTGATGAAAATCATAGCCGGCCTGGAGCCGTCGTATCAGGGCGAAGTGGCGTGGGCGCCGGGCTACAGCGTGGGCTACTTAGAGCAGGAGCCGCAGCTGGACGACGGCGCCACCGTGCGCGAGGTGGTGCAGCAGGGCGTGCAGGAGGTAGTAGACCTGCTCAAAGAGTACGAGGAGGTGAACAGCAGGTTTGCCGAGCCGATGAGCGACGACGAAATGGGCAAGCTCATTGAGCGCCAGGGCGAGCTGACCGAAAAGATAGAGCACGCCAACGGCTGGGAGATCGACAGCAAGCTGGAGCGCGCCATGGACGCGCTGCGCTGCCCCGACCCCGACGCGGCTATCGGCAACCTGTCGGGGGGCGAGCGCCGCCGCGTGGCGCTGTGCCGCCTCCTGCTGCGCGAGCCGGACGTGCTCCTGCTCGACGAGCCTACAAACCACCTCGACGCCGAAAGCATCCTCTGGCTGGAGCAGCACCTGCAGCAGTACCGGGGCACCGTGATTGCCGTAACGCACGACCGCTACTTCTTGGACAACGTGGCGGGGTGGATTCTGGAGCTCGACCGCGGCGAAGGCATCCCCTGGAAAGGCAACTACTCCTCGTGGCTGGAGCAAAAGGCCACGCGGCTGGAGCAGGAGGAAAAGCAGGAGAGCAAGCGCCGGAAAACGCTGGAGCGCGAGCTGGAGTGGGTGCGCATGAACCCCAAAGCGCGGCAGGCCAAGTCGAAGGCAAGGCTGGCCGCCTACGACAAAATGCTCAGCGAAGACAGCCGGCAAAAAGAGGACAAGCTCGAAATATACATCCCCAACGGGCCTCGCCTTGGCGACAAGGTGATTGTAGCGCAGGGCGTGAGCAAGGCGTTTGGCGACCGCGTGCTGTTTGAAAACCTGAGCTTCGCCCTCCCTCCCGCCGGCATCGTGGGCATCATTGGCCCCAACGGCGCGGGGAAAACAACGCTCTTTCGCATGATTATGGGGCTGGAAAAGGTGGATACGGGCGCTTTTGAGGTGGGCGAAACCGTAAAGGTTGCCTACGTCGACCAGCAGCATAAGAAAATAGACCCCGACAAGACCGTTTTTCAAACCATTGCCGAAAACAGCGAAATCATCACCCTGGGCGGGCGCAGCGTGAACGCCCGCGCCTACGTGTCGCGCTTCAACTTTAGCGGAGCCGACCAGGAAAAAAAGTGCGGCGTGCTGAGCGGCGGCGAACGAAACCGCCTCCACCTTGCCCTCACCCTAAAGGAGGAGGCCAACGTCCTCCTGCTCGACGAGCCTACCAACGACGTGGACGTAAACACCATCCGCGCCCTCGAAGAGGGGCTGGAGAACTTTGCCGGCTGCGCCGCCATCATTTCGCACGACCGCTGGTTTCTCGACCGCGTGGCAACCCACATCCTCGCCTTTGAGGGCGAATCGCAGGTCGTATTCTTCGAAGGCGGATTTAGCGACTACGAGGAGCACAAGAAAAAGCGCACCGGCGACCTCACCCCGCACCGCCTGCGGTACAAAAAGCTGGCGTGAGCTGCAGAATGCAGAATGCAGAATGCAGAATGCAGAATGCAGAATGTAAAAAAATTGAAGCCTGTTTTGTCTACCGAAAAATTTTCCGTATCTTTGTGAATAACTTAGTAGACGTCATGGAAATATCGGCAAATATTATAAAAACATCCGTAATTCCTCCCGCACCTCTGTACGCGGAAGGCGTGGTGCATAATGCCGAAATTCTCAAAGCTGTGAAATTTTGTATCTCTTTGCATATTTTTTCGTATAGGTTTTTGTGTACATCTTCGTGTAGCGCTTTACGCGCATCCTCCCGGAACCCGTCGTGTGCCGCTTTATGTCCATTTTTGTGTAAATCTTCGTCTGCCTTGCGCCAGCTCATAGCCCATCATCCAAAGCTCATAATTTGGGCGCATACGACCTGTGCGCATATATATAACACACACACACACACACACACACACACACACACACACACACACACACACACACACACACACACACACACACACACACACACACACACACACACACACACACACACACACACACACACA
>JAIROF010000148.1 GCA_031257655.1 Prevotellaceae bacterium
CTAATTTATACCTAATTTTAATAACAAAACAACCTCAGTAGCAGAGAGATATAATAGAAATAACAACCTCATTAACCTCATTAATGTAAATGATTTATAATCAGCATAATACTTGCCGCATCATACAATTTATGACATCACCGAAGATTTTTTGCGGCGTTTCGTCGAGCGGATGGTAATTTTTTTTTCGCTGTAAAGGTATAAACTTTTTGCGCACAAAAAAACCCTGTGGGATTTGACATCTCGCAGGGCTTTTGGCTACGGTTTCCTATCGCTAAAACATTGGGAAAATCGAAGTTGCCGGAGCAGGCTTTGTCGCTTTTTTTGCGGGGGCTTTTTTTGCGGGGGTAGCCTTTTTTGCAGGCGCCGCTTTTTTTGCCGCTACTGCCTTTGCGGGCGCCGCTGCCTTTGCGGGCGCTGCTGCCTTTGCAGGCGCTGCTTTCTTTGCGGGCGCTGCCTTTGCGGGCGCTGCTGCCTTTGCGGGCGCTGCTTTCTTTGCGGGTGCTTTCTTTGCGGGTGCTGCCTTTGCGGGTGCTGCCTTTGCGGGCGCTGCTGCCTTTGCGGGCGCTGCCTTTGCGGGCGCTGCTGCCTTTGCGGGCGCTGCCTTTGCGGGCGCTTCTTTTGCGGGTGCTGCTTTTGCGGGCGCTGCTGCCTTTGCGGGCGCTGCCTTTGCGGGTGCTGCTTTTGCGGGTGCTGCTGCTTTTGCGGGCGCTGCTGCCTTTGCGGGCGCTGCTGCCTTTGCGGGCGCTGCTTTTGCGGGTGCTGCTGCCTTTGCGGGCGCAGGCTTAGCGGCGGCTACCTTAGCGGCGGGTGCTGCTTTTGTTGTCGCCGGTTTGGGTGGTGCTGCTGCTTTTGCAACCGGCTTAGCGGCGGTTGCGGTTTTTGCTGCCGGCTTGGCGGCAGCGGGTGCTTTTTTTGCTGCCGGTTTAGCAGCGGTTGCTTTTTTTGCCATGATTGTTTGCTTTTTTTCTGCTGCTGCTGCTCTGTTATTATCTGTTTTAAAAGAGGGCGCAGCAGCACTGCCCTCCTTTGCTATATTTTTAACGCGGATTTCAAAATCGCTCAGCACGTTCATGTAGTTGATAAATGCGTCGTAGGGTGTATCGTAAGGGTTGAAGTACTTGTGCACATCGCCGTCGCTAAACCATTTGGTAGACATGTAGTAGAAATGGTCGCTGTTTTGTAGCATTCGCCACTCTTTTATGGTTGCTTCGTTGCCCGAATTTACTACAGCATCGGCTATGGCGTATATTTTTGTGAAGGCTTCGTTTTGCAGCTCGTTTCCGAGCCACGCCGTCAGGTCGCGCTCCTCATCGGCCCACGATATGGGGTGCTCCACCTTAATGGGGGCAACGGGCTGGTGCTTTTTCACGGTTTCCGAAGCCGTCAAAAATTCAAAGTTCGTTTGCGATAAAATTTGGCTTGGCAAATATCGCAAAAATTCAAATATCCCCGACATTGCCCACTGATGTTCTCCTAAAGTTTCATAATCCATAAAAAGATTTACTACTTCCTCTTTTTTGTCTATGGCGTTGATCCAGCTGGTGTACTTTTCGGCGGTGAGGGGCCATTCGCTCCAGCTTTGGTCGGAAAATCGGAATGCGATGTCGTCGCTGAGCCTGAAGTTTCGGAGCAGGATTTTCAGCTTTGGGTTTAGGGCGTTTGCGTAGACGTAGTTGGGGCTTTTCCAGCCCAGCACGTGCTTTGCGCCTTCGGTGAGCATTCCAGCGAAGCCCATGTCGGCAACCTTTGCGCCGATGGCGTCGGAGTAGATGAGCTCGGTGTTGCGGAAGACGGCGGGCTGCTGCCCGAAGTATTTTTTCACCATGTCGCCGTGCTGCCTCACCTGCCGCTCAAACTCGGTGGGGTCTTTCAGCACGCCGGCCAGCGAGTGGGCGTACGTTTCGCCCAGAAACTCCACGCAGCCTGTTTTTGCCAGCGCGCGGAAGCTTTCCAGCACGTCGGGGGCGTAGAGCTCAAGCTGCTCCAGCGCCATTCCCGAAATGGAGTAGCTTACCTTAAAGAGCTGCCCGTACTGCTTTATCAACGCTAAGACTAAGCTGTTGGCCGGCAAGTAGCAGCGTTCGGCTACTTTGCGCATGATGGTGCGGTTGGAAAATTCGTCATAGTAGCTGTGATCTTTGCCTATGTCGAAAAACCGATACCTTCTCAACCGAAAAGGCTGATGAACTTGAAAGTAAAGACAAATCGTTTTTTTCATTTTTGTGTAGTAGTATATTTATCTCAAAGAAAAATGTTTTTTTTGTTTATATTCTTGTGCGATATTGTCGGGCGGAGTTGTTGCCATGCGGCAGCGGCGTTTAGGGCCTGCTGCCGGCGGCGGTTGCTTTTTCGTAAACCTGCTTTACTTTAAGGGCGGCGTTATCCCACTTCAAGTTTTCCACCTCTTTGTCGCCAAGGCGGATGAACATTTTGGTAAGCGCCGGGTAGTTGAGTATTCCGTATATGGCGTCGGCCAGCGCGTCTACGTCCCAGAAGTCCACTTTAATGGCGTGCCGGAGGACTTCGGCCACGCCGGACTGCTTGGAGATGATGGTGGGCACGTGCGCCCGCATGGCCTCCAGCGGCGATATGCCGAAGGGTTCGCTCACCGACGGCATGACGTACACGTCGCTCAGGGCAAACATGTGCGGGACGTCGGCGCCGTGCAGAAATCCCGTAAAGTTGAATTTGTTGGCAATGCCCAGCTTTGCCACGCGGCGTATCATGCGGTTGAGCATGTCGCCGCTGCCGGCCATCACAAAGCGGACGTCGCGGTAGCGCTTGAGCACTTTGCTGGCGGCTTCGACAAAGTATTCGGGGCCTTTTTGGTAGGTAACGCGGCCCAGGAACGTTACTATTTTTTCGTCGGTGCCGTGCTTTACGTCCTCAAAGCTCGAGGCGCTAAAGTCCACGGCGTTGTGCACGGTTACCACCTTTGCGGGGTCTATGCCGTAGCGCGAAATGACGATGTTGCGCGTGAGGTTGCTCACCGTGATGATGAGGTCTGCCTCCTCCATGCCCCGGCGCTCGATGTCGTACACCACGTGGTTGACGTTTTCGCCGCTGCGGTCAAACTCCGTGGCGTGCACGTGTATCACCAGCGGCTTGCCCGAGGCTTTTTTGGCCGAGATGCCGGCCAAGTAGGTGAGCCAGTCGTGCGCATGGATTACGTCGAACTCGTTTTGCTGCGCAATGGTGTGCGCCAGCAGCGCGTACTGCGCCACTTCGTTCATGAGGTTTTTTCCGTAGCCGCCGGCGAATTTAAACCGGCGGGAGAAGTGCGAGGTATGCGTAATGGCGCCGTTGCGCACGGTGCTTTCGGTGATGCTTTCGAATTCTTCTGCCGAGAGGTAGGGCAGCAGGTAGGAGTGCGCCTCAAAGTACACCAAGTGCTGCCACAGCGCCTCCAGCTCGCCGGCGCTGCCCTCGAACGTAACGTTTTCGGCGCCTACCACGCGGACGCTCCGCTGGTCTTCGTCGCCGTAAGCTTTGGGGACTACAAAGATCATGTCAACGTTGTGCTTTGCCAGGCCTTTGGTAAGCCCGTAGCACGCTGTTGCCAGCCCTCCTGCAACGTGAGGCGGAAATTCCCACCCAAACATTAATACTTTCATGATAATCTTGCCTGCTAATTTGCCGGGCTGTTCAATGGCCCGGATATGCTCAATGTGGCAAAGGGGTTCAACCGTAAGCCCCGGGCTGCCGCATCAAGCCGATTTTTGTACTATACTACATTTTTTCGTTATGACGGTTGACATTTTCAGCTCCGCTCGTACTCCTCAATGAGCCTGATGGCGCGGAGCACTTCGCCCACGCTCCACGCCTGCGAAATGCAGCCGTTGGGGCTGTGGGGCGGGTCGCCGTCGTACACCTCTGCTATGGAGCAGATGCCGTACACGCTCATATCCTCCTCAAACTGCTCTACTATCCACTTGGCTTTTGAGATGAAAGCCTTGCCGTGCAGCTTGAGGTTTCCCTCGATAAAGTGCCCTACGAGCCACGGCCAGGCTGTGCCCTGGTGGTAGGCTTTGTCGCGCGCGGGCTGGCTGCCTTCGTAGCGGCCTTCGTAGAGCAGGTTTTTTGGCGCCAGCGTGCGCAGCCCTTTTGTGGTGAGCAGCTCGCGCCCTACGGCGTCCAGCACTTCGCGCCGCCGGCTTTCCGGTATGGGCGAATACCGGAGCGAGGTGGCAAAAATCTGGTTGGGGCGGGTAAAGACGTTTTGGCCTTTGCCGTCTACGTAGTCGGCCAGGTGGCGCCGCTCGTGGCACCAGAACAGGGGCTCGTAGGTGCTTCGGATGAGCTCGGGCAAATTTTTCCACGCCGCGATGAACCTTGTATCCCGAAACTCTTTTGCCAGCTCCAGCGTGTAGCAGATGGCGTTGTACCAGAGGGCGTTTATTTCCACCTGGTAGCCCGATCGCGGGGTTACGGGCAGCCCGTCTACGATGGCGTCCATCCACGTGAGCGCCCTGAAGGGTTCTTCGGCCCACACGAGGCCGTTTTCGTGCATGGCGGCGTTGCCCGTGCCGCTGCGAAACGCCTCGAGGATGCTTTTCATTTTTTTGCCGTAGGCTTTCCACACGCCCTCCCTGTCGCCGGTAAAGGCTTCGTACTGCTGGATAGCCCAGAAGTACCAGAGGGGGGCGTCGACGGAGTTGAAGGCGGCGTTTTCGCCTTTTCCGATGTTGGGAAAGAGGCCGCCTTTCAGCTCGCTGCTCATGGTGTCGAGCACCTCCCGGCAGGTTTTTATTTTTTGCTTGGCGTCGCTTCCGGTGGAGCTGATGGCGGCGAGCGTGATGCCCGGCAGGGCGATGAACGTGTCGCGCCCCCAGCGGCCAAACCACGGGTATCCGGCCACGACTTCGGTGTTTTTTCCGCGCCGCACGATGAACTGGTCGGCGGCGTTCTTGAGGCACCCCTTAAAGGAAATTTTTTCGGGGCGCTTGGCGACCTCTGCGTCAAACCTTCGGCTCATGCCCGCCGGCGCGGCTTCTTTGAGCGCGGCCGAAAAGATGATGCTTTCGCCTTTGCGGATGGGGAGCTCAAAGTAGCCGGGCACGAACAGGTCTTCGCGCGCCTCGTAGCCCCGCCGGGCTTCTTCGATGTACTCTACGCTGTTGTACCAGTCGGGCACGGCCACGAACTCTGCTTTTTTGCTCAGCTGCATGTGGAGGGTAGGAAATCCGAGGTAGAGCTTGCTTGCAATGCCGTTTTGCACGGCCCTGTGCTTTACGTCGGCGTGAATGTTGGCGCGGCTCAGGGCGTGGGCGTTGCGGAAGGCGAGGTAGGGCTTGAGCCGCAGCGTGGTGTCGGAGTGCGCGTCGAGCAGCGTGTAGCGAATGAACACCTGGTCTTCGTTGTGCACCATGAGCAGCTCTTTGCGCAGGTGCACGCCGCCCACCTTGTACTCCATCGTGGGCGTGGGGTCGTACTTAAAGTCTACGATGTACTTGTGCCCGCGCGGCTCGTACAGGTTGCCGGGGTAGCGGTGTATGCCGAAGTTGAAGGCCTGGTCGTGCTGGATGATGGATTCGTCGAGCGACGAAAGCAGCACGTGGCGCTCGCCGTCGAACTCGTCGATGGGGCAAACCAGCAAGCCGTGGTACTTGCGCGTGTTGCAGCACACAATGGTGGTGCTCAGGTAGCTGCCGGCGCGGTTGGTGCAGAGGATTTCGCGGTGGAGGGCGTACTCCAGGTTGACCAGCTCTGCTTTATTGAACTTCAAGTAAGACATAACTTTTAGAAATAGCTACAGGTGTTATTTGGTAAATATTTGTTTTTCAATATATTATATCGTTTGTTAACAACTTTTCTTAAGCTAAAAAGGAATCAATAGGCTGATGTTGAAGGCAGCCATCGTTACAAAATTAGATAGAAAAAATTCGTAAACCAAATTTTTCAATATTTATTTTTGTGTTTGGGAAAAAAATTTATGGGGATTGGCTCCTCCGGGCGCAGGCGGCAGGGGCTGCTCATGCCCCTGCGGGCTTTGCCTGCGCTGGTTTTTGGGGGGGCTACCGGTGGTGGTACGGCGCGCCGCTCATGATGGTAAACGCGCGGTAGAGCTGCTCCACAAAAATCAGCCGCACCATCTGGTGCGAAAAGGTCATGCGCGAGAGGGCAATTTGCCCGTCTGCGCGCGCGTACACGGCCTCCGAAAACCCGTATGCGCCGCCGGCTACAAAGGTTAGCCGCTTGGCGGTGCCCTGCATTTTTTGGGACAAAAAATGGGCAAACTCCACCGACGAAAGCTCTTTTCCCCGCTCGTCGAGCAGCAGCAGCTCGCCCTCTCCCGCCGCCGCGAGGATGAGCTCGCCCTCGCGCTTCTTCTGCTCCTGCTCGCTCCAGCGGCCGGTGTGCTTGGGCTCGGGAATGATGCTGACCGACGCCGTAGCGTAGCGCGCAAGCCGCTCTACGTACATCGCTATCGCCGCAGGCAGGTACCCGCTCTCGGTTTTTCCTACGAATAGCAGCGCTATTTTCATGCTACGTATGCTGTTTAGAAGTTCGACTTTTTTGAATGCTGCAAAGGGTTTTGCGCCAAGCGCTGCGCCTTTGCGGAAGGGGCGTTTTGTAAACTTTCCGCCGGCAGCTGGCGCCGCTATCAAAAAAATACGCTACCTTTGCAATCATTCCATATTTTTTTGTTCTATATTTTTTGTTCCGTGAAACGTGTGGCAAATATAAAGCTTATTTTTGCAGCAGCAGCGCTTTTGCTCACCCAAAATGCGTCGGCGGCTGTAAATCCCCACAGCGTAACGGATATTTTTAAGGAAATATCCGCCCACCTGAAGTCGGGCGACGCTGGCCGGCTTACCGCGCACTTTGCGGCTACGGTGGAGCTGCGCATCCTTTCCGCCGGCAAGACGCACCCCGCTAAGCAGGCCGCCGCCGCTGTAGAAGCGTTTTTTGCCCAGCACAAGCCGGTGAATTTTGCCATGCTGCACATCGGGAGCAAGGCCAGCAAGCACTACGGCATCGGCCTGCTCACCACCGGCAACGGGCGGTTTCGCGTTACCGTTTTTCTCTCAACCGGCGACCGCGACGCCTACACCATACAGCAGCTGTGCATAGACCATGAGGATTGATAAACCATGAAGATTGCCCCCGCATACCCGTAGGCCATGAGGATTGACCGGCCATGAAGATTGCCCCCGCATACCCGTAGGCCATGAAGATTGACAAACCATGAAGATTGACCCCGCATACCTTACCGACGCCATCATAGACCTCGCCATACGCGAAGACGTGGGCGACGGCGACCACACCTCCCTTGCCTGCATTCCGCAGCGCGCCACCGGAACAATGCAGCTGCTGGTGAAGCAGCCCGGCGTGATTGCCGGCGTGAGCGTAGCCCGGCGGATTTTCCAGAAGCTGGACAGCAGCGTTGTGCTGGAGCAGCGCATCGCCGACGGGGCGCAAGTCCGCCCCGGCGATGTGGTGTTTTACGTTACCGGGAGGGTGATTTCGCTGCTGCAGGCCGAGCGGCTGGCGCTCAACTTCATGCAGCGGCTGAGCGGCGTTGCCACGCAAGCCGCCGCTTACGCCGCCGCGCTCAGCGGCCTCAAAACAACGGTGATCGATACCCGCAAAACGACGCCCGGCATGCGCGCGCTCGAAAAAATGGCGGTGGCGCTGGGCGGCGGAAGCAACCACCGAATGGGCCTGCACGACATGATACTCATTAAGGATAACCACGTGGACTTCTCCGGCGGCATGGAGCAGGCAATAAAAAACGTGCGCCGCTACCTCCAAGAAACAGGGCTGACGCTGAAGGTAGAGGTGGAAGTCCGCTCGCTGGCCGACGTGGAAAAGGTGCTGGCGCTGGGCGGGGTTGACCGCATTATGCTCGACAACTTTTCGCTGCCGGACGCCAAGGCCGCAGTGGAGCTGATAAACGGCAAATTTGAGGTGGAGGCCTCCGGAGGAATTACCCTCGAAACGCTGCGGCAGTACGCCGAATGCGGCGTGGACTACATCTCCGTAGGCGCGCTAACCCACCAAATAAAAAGCTTGGACCTGAGCCTGAAGGCGGTGGGGTGAGAGAGGTGCGTAAAATTCAAGGACGTGAAATTCAAATACAAACAAACACACACACACATGAAAAAAATTACCATCATTGCTACAGCCATGTGCGCCGTATGCGCACCAGCCATCGGCGCCGGCGCGCCAACCGGCAGCGCCGCGACCGCCACCCCTGTGGAGTACGTCAACCCGCTGTCGGGGACGCTGTCCTCCTACGAGCTTTCGACGGGCAACACCTACCCGGCCATTGCCCGTCCGTGGGGCATGAACTTCTGGACGCCGCAAACCGGCAAAATGGGCGACGGCTGGCAGTACACCTACACGGCAAAAAAAATACGCGGCTTTAAGCAAACCCACCAGCCCAGCCCGTGGATTAACGACTATGGGCAGTTTTCGCTCATGCCGGTGGTGGGAGCGCCCGAATTTGACGAAGAAAAACGCGCCAGCTGGTTTTCGCATAAGGGCGAAACGGCCAAGCCCTACTACTACAAGGTGTACCTGGCGGAGCATGACGTGGTAACCGAAATCACGCCCACCGAGCGATCCGCCCTCTTCCGCTTCACCTTTCCCGAAAACGACCGCTCCTTTGTGGTGGTAGATGCGTTCGATAAAGGCTCGAGCATTAAGATTATCCCCGAGCAGAACGCGATTGTGGGCTACACCACCCGCAACAGCGGCGGCGTGCCCGACAACTTTAAATGCTACTTTGTGGTGAAGTTCGACAAGCCGTTTACCTACACCGCCACCTTTGCCGACGCCGCGCTGCACGTTGGCCGGCTTGAGCAGCAATCCAACCACACGGGCGCCGTCATCGGCTTTGCCACGCGCAAGGGCGAGCAGGTGCAGGCGCGCGTGGCCTCGTCGTTCATCAGCTTGGAGCAGGCCGAGCAAAACCTGAAAGAGCTGGGCGGCGATTCCTTCGAAACCCTTGCCGAAAAAGGCAGGCAGGCGTGGAACGAGGTGCTCGGCAAGGTGGAGCTGGACGGCGGAACGCTCGACGAATACCGCGTCTTCTACTCCTGCCTGTACCGCGCCACGCTTTTTCCGCGCAAGCTGTACGAAATAACCGCCGACGGAAAAGTAGTGCACTACAGCCCCTACAACGGCAAGGTGCTCCCCGGCCCCATGTACACCGATACGGGCTTTTGGGATACCTTTCGCAGCCTCTTTCCCCTGCTGAACCTCCTGTACCCGTCCGTCAACAGGGAGATACAGGAGGGGCTGGTGAACACCTACAAGGAGAGCGGGTTCTTCCCCGAGTGGGCAAGCCCCGGACACCGAGGGTGCATGATAGGCAACAACTCCGCCTCGGTGCTGGTAGACGCCTACCTGAAAGGCGTGCGGGTGAGCGACGTGGAAACCCTGTACCAGGGGCTGCTGCACGGCACGGAGAACGTACACCCCACCGTATCGTCGACCGGACGGCGCGGCCACGAGTACTACAACCGGCTGGGCTACGTGCCCTACGACGTAAAGATTAACGAAAGCGCCGCGCGCACCCTCGAGTACGCCTACAACGACTGGTGCATCTACCGTCTTGCCACCGCGCTGAAGCGCCCGCAGGAGGAGGTAGACCGCTTTGCCGGTCGCGCCCTGAGCTACCGCAACACGTTCGACCCCTCGACCGGCCTGATGCGCGGCCGCAACGCCGACGGCTCGTTCCAGGCGCCCTTTTCGCCCTTCAAGTGGGGCGACGCCTTCACGGAGGGCAACAGCTGGCACTACACCTGGTCGGTCTTCCACGACCCGCAGGGGCTTATTGACCTCATGGGCGGAAAAAAGAAGTTCGTCGCCATGCTCGACAGCGTGTTCGTCGTTCCGCCAATCTTTGACGACAGCTACTACCGCGGCGTAATCCACGAAATCCGCGAAATGACCGTGATGAACATGGGCAACTACGCCCACGGCAACCAGCCCATTCAGCACATGATTTACCTCTACAGCTACGCCGGCGAGCCCTGGAAAGCGCAGCGCTGGGTGCGCGAGGTGATGAACCGCATGTACACGCCCTACGCCGACGGCTACTGCGGCGACGAGGACAACGGGCAAACTTCGGCGTGGTACGTGTTTTCGGCGCTGGGCTTCTACCCCGTTTGCCCGGGAACAGACGAGTATGTGCTGGGCGCACCGCTGTTCAAAAAGGCGCTGCTGCACTTGGAAAATGGCAAAACCGTGACCATCAACGCCCCCGAAAACAGCGCAGAGAACCGGTACCTGCACGCCCTGTCGGTCAACGGCCAGCCCGTTACGCGCACCTACCTGACGCACGGCGAGCTGCTGGGCGGCGCCACCATAAATGCCACGATGTCGCATACGCCCAATACCAAGCGCGGCATTCTGGAGAAAGACGCTCCCTACTCCTTCTCAAGAAAATAGCGAAAGCATTAGGGATGCGATTTGTGTTTTTAGCGCACAGATGACGCGGATTTTTATGATTTGCACAGATTTTTGCCATTTGGCTGCGCCGAGCTCCGCTCCGGTTCTTCATCTGCGTAAATCATAAAAATCCGCGTCATCTGTGCGCTATTTTTACGCAAAGCTATGCCGAGCGCAGCATAGCTCGCTGTTGTTGGCGTTGTTGTTGGCGCTACACCCTCCGGCCTACAGCAAAAACTGAAACAGGTCCGGCTTTTCGTTGAGGTATTCGTAGGCTAAGCCGCGCTCTTTCATTCGGGCAACAAGGCCTTGGAAGTCCTCCTTTTGTTGCAGCTCTATGCCGATGACTATGGGTCCCTTTTCGCGGGAGTGCTTTTTTTTGTACTCAAAGTACGTTATGTCGTCGTGCGGGCCGAGCACGTGGTCGAGAAATTCGCGGAGGGCGCCCGCGCGCTGCGGGAAGCGCAGCACAAAGTAGTGCTTGAGGCCTTCGTAGAGGAGCGACCGCTCCTTTATCTCCTCCAGCCGCGTAATGTCGTTGTTGCTTCCGCTCACCACGCAGGCAACGGTTTTTCCTTTTATTTTATCCCTGTAAAAGTCCAGCGCAGAGATGGCAATGCCGCCTGCCGGCTCCACCACGATGGCGCTTTCGTTGTAGAGCTGCAGGATGGTGGAGCAGATTTTACCTTCGGGCACCAGCACCAGGTCGTCGAGCATTTCCCTGCAGATGTCGAAGGTGAGCTCGCCCACGCGGCGGACGGCCACGCCGTCGGCAAAGGTGTCGATTTCCGGCAGGGTGACGATGCGTCCGGCGTCTAAGGCAGCCTTCATGGCTGCGGCGCCCACCGGCTCCACGCCCACGATTTTGGTGTCGGGGCTGATGGCCTTAAAGACGCTCCCCACGCCCGCCGCCAGCCCGCCGCCGCCAATGGGGACAAACAGGTAGTCGATGGGCTGGCTGGCGTCGTTCAGGATGTCGAGCCCCACGGTAGCCTGCCCCTCTATCACCTTTTCGTCGTTGAAGGGGTGGATAAACGTGCTCTTGTGCTCTTCGCAGTACTTCACGGCGCAGGCGTATGCGTCGTCGAAGGTGTCGCCTGCCGAAATGATTTCGATGTTTTTTTTGCCAAACATTTTCACCTGGTTCACCTTTTGGTTGGGCGTAGGTGTAGGCATGAAGATGGCGCCGCGAATGCCGAGCGCGTTGCAGGCAAACGCTACGCCCTGCGCATGGTTTCCTGCGCTGGCGCAGACCACGCCGGCGGCCAGCTGCGGCTTTGTCAGCGAGGCTATCTTGTTGTATGCGCCGCGAATTTTGTAGGAGCGCACCCGCTGCAGGTCTTCACGCTTGAGGAGGATGGCGGCGGCGTACTGCTCGCTCAGCGCCACGTTTTGCGCCAGCGGCGTGTGCGCCACTACGCTGCTGATGCGCTGGCGGGCTTTTTGGACGTCACGAAGTTGGGGTTTGTACATATTTTTATAGAATTTGCGATTTTGCTGTGCTATACGCCGCACGGTCGAAAGCTGCGATTTGTTTTTTTAGGGCGCAGAGGGCGCCCTATTTTTACACACAGCTATGCCGCGCGCAGCATAAAATCGGTTGGCGCCATGCGGCGGCGCGTAAAAAAGTTCGGCAAAGGTAGCGATTTTCAGGGCGTAATCCAACCCGTCAGTACCCTATTCGCAGGTCCAGCACCGCCGGCAGGTGGTCGCTCACGCCGCCCGCGTAGCGAAATCCGTTGTAGGTGCGGCGAGGCTTGTTGCCGGTGTAGGCCTCGTCCGGCTCCAGCAGAAAGGGCATCGAAAAGATGTAGTAGTCTGTTGGGAGGCAGTATACGGGCGAATTTTTGTTGAGCAGGTTTCCCGACACAAAGAACATGTCGATCAGCTCCCACTTTCCTTGGTATTTGAGGCTTCCCACGCCGGCGTTGTGGAGCGGGATGGCCAGGTTGTAGAGGCTGTCGGGCGCGGCGCCGGCGAGGTTTGCCGACGCGCCCAGCGCTTCGCTGAAGCTGCGGCTGTCGGGGGTGTCGTTAAAGTCGCCCATGATGATGAGGTTGGCGTTGCGCGACGCCGCGAGAATGGAATCGGCCATGCTCCGCAGCGCGCCTGCGGCGGCCATGCGCCCGCTTTCGGAGGCCACCGCGCCGCCGTACTTTGAGGGCAGGTGGCACACCATGACGTGCAGCGTGTCGAGCTCGTTTACCACGCCTTTTGCCAGCAGGATTTCGCGCGTGGCGCGTCCGCTCGGGAGCGCTACCTCGATGAACTTGCTGCCCACGAGCCGAAAGGTCTCCCGGTTGTATATCAGCCCCACGTCTATGCCGCGCTCGTCGGGCGAATCGTGGTGAACAATGCCGTAGGGATACTTTGCCAGCGGCGTTTCCTGCACAATTCTGTTGAGCACAAACCGGTTTTCGATTTCGCACACCCCAATCAGGTCGGGGGGAGTGGCGCCGCCCACCGCCGCGATGACCTTAAAGACGTCGGTAGCTTTTTTTGTAAATCGCTCCCACGTCCAGCGGCGGGGGGTGTTTTCGGCAAACTCCTTTTGCGGGTTGAGGCTGTCGGCAAAGGGGGAGAAGAAGTTTTCGAGGTTGTAGAACATCAGCCGCAGGTCGCCTGCTGCGCGGGGTCGCGGCTGCGCAGGGGCGGCGGTGCACCACGCCCAGAGGCACAGCAGCAGCGCTGCGGCGAATCCGGCAAGGCGGGTTGCGCTATTTTTGCGGCCTGTACGCATAGCACCCCAAGCTTTTATCGTGAGAAATCCTTCTGTCGTACCCGTCGGCGTCAATAGGGAACATTGCCGCAATGCTGTCTAATCCGGCGTTGATGGCGGGTGATTTTTCCGACAGGTGAAAATCGTTTTTGGCCGCATTTTTGAACATCGGGTCTTGGGTTATAATGCCCGCGTAGCGCTCGCCGTTGCTCAGGTCGTAGCTGTTGTCGAGCTTCACTAAGCATTGCTCCAGCGTGAGGCGCATGTTGGCGGTCGGATGTTTTTGTTCGCGCACGCTAAGCGCGTTCGCACTTTTTCCGTGGATAATGCTGTTGGCGAAGTATGCGTCCAGCGGCGCGGGTATGGTGTCGTAGCTGTTGTTTTGCCTTTCTTTTTTGCGCAGGCGGTAGCTTTGCAGCGCCACCGGTGCGCTGGAGGCAAAGGTGCAGTGGTAAAAGGAGCAGCGTCCGCCCTCCACCAGCGCGGCGTTGCTGAGGTGGGAGGCAAAGAGGCAGCTGTTGGCGTTGACCGCGCCGCTGCTTATCCGCACGCCGATTTCGGCAAACGCTACCGTCGATTTTTCCAGCGTCAGCTGCACGCCGGTTGCCGTATTGAGCGTATCGCTCACGGCAAAGGCGCACCGGGCGCCCCTGATTTTGGCGCAGCGCACGTTGGCGCGTCCGGTAGCGGCGATGCTCACGCCGCTCCACTGCCCTGTTGCGTCGCTATACCACGGGTCGTTGTAGCGCGGGAACGAAAGGATGCAGGGGTTTTCCGGCGCTCCTGCTACCTCCAGCGCGCCGCTTACGTCGATACCCGCTTTGGCGCCGAAGTAGAGCTTTGCGCCGGGGGCTACCTCCACGACGGCAGCGCTGTCCACCACCACCATGCCGTTCAGGAGGTAGGGCTTGTCGGCGGTAAAGGTGTAGCGGCTGCGCAGCAAGGTGTCGCCGTCAAACACCACGGCCTCTTGCCCGTAGGCTACCACTTCGAGCCTGCCGGGCAGCTCCGCGCCGTTTACCACAAACACCACGGCGTCGGTGAGCAGCAGCGCCTGATTTTTCTTCACCTCCAAAAAGATGAAGAGGCTATCTTTCTTGGCCAGCTTTACGTTGCCCACGCTGTAGCCTGCGCGCCCGTCGACGTTCATGCGGAATGGCGACGCGCTTTCGCCGCGCAGCCGCACCTCGTCGAAGAGGAGGTTTTTGCTGCCCGGGTTGTACACCTTGCACGAAAAGGTGGTGGAGCCCAGGGGAGAAAAAATGGTATCGAAGCGGATCGTGTCGCTCGAGAAGCGGAGCGTTGCCGCAGCATCCGCCACAAACTCCTGCCGGCAGCCTGCGGCAGCAGCGGCGGCCAGCGCAAAGATAAAGCCGCCCCCTCTACAGCTTGCCAAAAATTTCATGCCTCGTGTTGATAAGTTTTAATTCATTAATTTTGAAGGGGCAAAAGTACGCAAAACTTTTGATTCGCGCAATGGAGTTTTTTTATTTGCAAATAATTGGCGAATTTTGGCGTATTATAATGCAAACCTGAATTTGCGCAGGTTTGTAAGTTAACCTCCAAAAATTCCGAGCGCTGCGTTGCGCACCATCGGCAAGCGGCTCCTTTATTTTCGCAGCAAGCGCTGCTTTTGCTTCAGCCGCAGGCCTTTACTTTTGGGGTATTTGGAGGTTCCCATAATTTTAAAGCAGGGAAATATGACAGTAAACAAGGTTTGGCTACTCATCTGCTGCTGCTGCATCATCTGCTGCTGTACGCTGCTGGCAGGCTGCAAATCGGCGTCTCGCCCCGAGCATCGGGTAGCAGCGCGGAGTTTGGAGGGCAACTGGGTATGCTCCGATGTGCTGAGCCAGCTTGCACAGGAGAAATCGATCCGGCACCTGAAAGATTACCCGCCCTACACGGAGCTCATTTTCATGCAAGATTCGAGCGTGCTGCTGGCGCTCAACGGTCAGGTAGATATGATAACGCTCTCCTACGCTCACCGGCATGGAGGGGACGCCTTGCAGGTATCCGATTTGGACGGCAACGAAGAGGCGTACATCACGATAGTCAATGACAGCACGCTGGCGCTGAGCAACAGCTTTTCTTCCGACACGTGGCGCTACGTAAGGGCGTCGGCACCCGGCGCACCGCCCAACGGCAGCGGAGGCATACCCGAAGTATTTCCGGCGCTCCTCAACCAGGCGCTCATTTCCGGGACGTACACGGTAAAAAACGCCGCCAAGCCCTACCGCGTTATCTTTCGCAGCAACGGGTACATTGCCTACAGCACCGAATTTACGCAGTATGCGCTGTGCTACAACGGCAGCTGCAACACCTACTCGCACGACGACCTGATATACCTCTCCAACAACCAGCAGGGCGATTTTTACGGCTGGAAGATGCAGGACAGCACGCTCACCATTTACTCGCTGCTCCCCGTCAGCATGCCCGACGAAATGACGGAGTACAAGTTCGACAAGCCTGTTTTGGTGCTGGAAAAGAGCTGACGGCGCCGCTCCGGGGCCGCCCGCCGGCGGCTTACGCGCGCTGCCGCTACCCGAAAGCGCAGATTTTTTAGCTTCCGCTCAGCGTCAAATTTCGTACCTTCGCACCGGCGTTGCTCACAACGGAGCGCGGCCAAATAAGCATGGAACAAGTAGACATTACCAAATATACGGAAGGCAACGTGCTGCGGGTTGGCGCGGGGCAGTCGCTTTCGCTGGCGCTGCGGGGCGGTATTCCGCCGGGGATGCGCGTTGAGGTGCAGCGGCAGGGGCAGCTGGACTTGCTGGCGCTGCACGCGGGCTGTTGCAGCGTGGATTTCAGCGTATCGCAGGCGGAGGAGAGCAGCGTCAACCTGTTCCTGCTTGCGCCGGGGGACGGAGAGGTGGTGCAGCGCGTGCAGGTGGACTTGCTGGGCGAGCGCGCAGCGTGCGGCATTTTTGGCTTCAGCGCAGCCGCGCATGCGCAGCAGCATCGCTCAAGCGTTGTAGTGAACCACGTTGCCGCAGCGTGCCGCAGCGAGCAGCTGTTTCGTCAGGTTGTTGGCGGCTGCGCGGTGGTGCACTTTGAGGGGCGCGTGCGGGTGTCGCCGTGCGCCCAGCGCACCGACGCTCGGCAGTCGTGCAAGACGCTGCTCCTGAGCGCAGCCGCGCGCGCGCGCGTGCAGCCCCAGCTCGAGATCTACGCCGACGACGTTAAGTGCAGCCACGGCGCCACCGTGGGGCAGCTCAGCAGCGAAGCGCTCTTCTACCTGCGCTCGCGCGGCGTGAGCCTGGCTCAGGCGCAGCAGCTGCTCCTGCTCGGCTTTGCCGACGAGGTGGTGCAGAAAATCCCCGCGCCGGCCTTTCGCGAAAGCGTCGCCGCGCGCATAGCTGAAGGAATTAAGAATTAAGAATTAAGAATTAGGAATTGATGGTGTCAGATTTCGGTTGATATTTTTTTATTATCGTTGCGATAAAAAAAATATGGTAACAATTAGCTATTATTTTTGTCCGAATGAAAAATGTAGATGGTGTCTATGTTTGATTGATATAATTCATAAATAAGTAAAAATTAGCGCGCAATTTATGACACCACCAATCTGTGCAAATCATAAAAATCTGCATCATCTGCGTGCTAAAAAAACAAATCGCAGCTTTCGGCCGAGCGGAGTATAATGGGCGACTAATTCCCAATTCCTAATTCTTTTCCACGTTTGAGAGCGTCAATATATCGGGATGGTTTTCGATGTAGGTTACGGTGGCGTGGTATCCTATGGCGTAAAATTCTTCTATCCGGCTAAAATCGAGCAGCCCCAGCTTGCCGGCGCGCTCAATTTCTATGTAAAAGTTGCACAGCTGCTTTCGTGGTTTTTCGTTGGCCGCCACCACCATGGTGAGCGCGCGGTGAATGGCCCCCAATCCTTTGAGCTCGTCCTGCGTCAGGAGGTCGTTTGTAGCGTTTACGCTGATGCCGATGACGTAGTTGCAGCAGTCGAGCAGCGGCTCTACGGGGAGGTTGTTGGTCAGCCCTCCGTCTACGTAGGTAAAGCTGTCGATGATGCTCGGCTCAAAAATGAAGGGGATGGCGGTGGAGGCCACAATTTTATCCTTAAGGGAGCCGCTGCCCACGATTTCGTACTGCGCAGTGTTGAGGTTGGTGATGCAGACGAACATTCTTTTTTCCAGCGATTCGAACGTGTTGTTGTTAGGGATGAGGTGCTCCAGCATTTTTTCCAGGAAGGTAGTTCGGAACAAGGCGCCGTTGAGCGATGGCCGGAATAGCCCCAGGTAGTGCTGCTCGCGGGCAAAGCTGTAGATGCGGTGTACCGGCACTCCGGCGGCGTAGATGGCGCCTACCACAGCCCCCATGCTGGCGCCCGACATGTGGGTAGGGATAATACCGTAGTCTTCGAGCGCCTGCAGCGCTCCAAGGTGGGCAAACCCCCGCGCCGCGCCGCCGGACAGCGCAACGCCGATGCTCCTCTCCTCTGCCGACACGAGTAGCGGCAGCGCAAGCATCAGCAGCAGAAAAATGAAAGTTTTTTTGTCCACGATTTTTTTTTGGTTCACGAATTACACGATTTTTTTTGTCCACGAATTGCACGAATTTGCACGAATTTGCACGAATTAGACATTATATCAATTAGCTTATAATTATATTGATTGTCAATGCTATTATTGTTTCAGCATTGCTTAATCTATATAAAGTCTACTCACTCACTACTCACTACTCACTACTTATTACTACTTACTCCTAAACTCCTAATTAATTCTTTTGACTTCCTTTACGCCGTCCACCTTTTGGAGTTTTCCGATGAGGTTATTGAGGTCTGTGGTGCTATGGACGTAGAGGTCGAGTTCGTCTTCGAACAGCCCGTCGTGGCTTTCTGCGTTGAGGTGTCGTATGTTTACGTGCATTTCGTCGGAGATAATTTTGACCAAATCGCGCAGCAGCCCCACGCGGTCGATTCCGGAGATGGTTATGCGGGCGAGGAAGTAGAGCACCTTGTGCTCCGTCCACTTTACGTTTACGATTTTGTCGCCGTGCTGCGAAGCTTCTCGGATGGCCACGGGGCAATCTTTTCTGTGGATGAGGACTTTATTTTCGCGCTCAATGAATCCGATTACGCTGTCTCCAGGGATTGGGTTGCAGCAGGTAGCGATTCGGTAGGCGAGCTTTGAGGGGTCTGTCCCCTCCTTTAGGAGGAATGCCCGCTTGTTGATGGGCTGCTGCGCTTCCTTTGCGTCGTTTTTTTCGGGGTTTTTTTTGCGCTTACCGGAGCCGAGCAGTCGGAGCTCCATGTATCTCAGGAACTTGTTTCGGTGCTGCCTTCTCAGCACCTTTCCTATTTCCCCGAGCTGGAGGATGCCGGCGCCCACCTGGCTAAAGAGCTCCTGCTTGTTGGTAACGCTGTAGGCGTCTGTGATTCGCTTGTAGAGCATTGCGTTGGGCTGCAATCCAAAGTTTCGGATGATTTCCTCCACGGCCTGCTTTCCTTTCTGAAAGTACTCCTTAACCTCCGCCTTTAGCGCCGTTTTGATTTGGTTTCGGGCGCGTGGGGTGGTGGCAAAGTCGAGCCATTCGGTTTTTGGCTTTTGGTTTTCGGCGGTGAGCATTTCCACCTGGTCGCCGTTGCTGAGCTCGTAGCTGATTGGGACGAGCTTGTGGTTTACCTTTGCGCCGATAGACTTGTTTCCGATGGCGGTATGGATTTCGTAGGCGAAGTCGATGGCGGTTGATTTTTTAGGCAGCTTTACCAGCTTTCCTTTTGGGGTGTAGACCAGGATTTCGGAGGAGAAGAGGTTGAGCTTGAGCTGGTCGAGAAACTCCGTTGCGTTTTCTTCGCTGTGTGCGAGCATTTCGCGGATTCGCTCCAGCCACTTGTCGAGGGCGGCGTCGAAGGGGTTTGCGTCGTCGTGCTGGCTTTCGTGCTGGCTTTTGTAGCGCCAGTGGGCGGCGTATCCGCGCTCTGCGATTTCGTTCATGCGCTTTGAGCGGATTTGCAGCTCTACCCAGCGTCCGAGGGCGCCCATGACGGTGATGTGCAGCGATTCGTAGCCGTTGTCTTTTGGGGTGCTTATCCAGTCGCGCAGGCGGCCGTAGTTGGGCTTGTAGATGTCCGTCACGAGGGAGTAGATGCGCCAGCACTGCTGCCGTTCGTCGCTGTCTGCCGCAGAGGTGAAGACGATGCGCACGGCAAACAGGTCGTATATCTCCTCGAAGGAGACCTGCTTGGTTTCCATTTTTTTCCAGATGGAGTAGACGGATTTCACCCGTCCGCTGACCTCGTGCTCAATGTTGTACTTGTTGAGCTGCTGTATGATGGGCGTGGTAAATGTTTTGATGTAGGCGTTGCGCTCTTCGGCGGTGGCGGCGATTTTGTTTTGCAGCTCTTCGTATATTCGAGGGAACTGAAACTTCATGGTGAGGTCTTCCATTTCGGTTTTGATGTTGTACAGCCCCAGCCGGTGTGCGAGCGGCGCGTAGAGGTAGAGCGTTTCGCTGGCAATTTTTTCCTGCTTGTGGGGCGCCATTGAGCCCAGGGTGCGCATGTTGTGCAGGCGGTCGGCCAGCTTGATGAGCACCACGCGGATGTCGTCGGCCATGGCCAGCATCATTTTTTTGAAGTTTTCGGCCTGTATGGAGACGTTTTTGTCGAAAATCGTATCAAACTTGGTCAGGCCATCCACCAGGAAGGCAATTTTTTCGCCAAACATCCCCTCCATATCTTCGAGCGTATATTCGGTATCCTCCACCACGTCGTGCAGCAGGGCGGCCGCTATCGATTTGTAGCCAAGCCCGATTTCGCACGACACGATCTTTGCCACCGCAATGGGGTGCATGATGTAGGCTTCGCCGGACTTGCGGCGGCTGCCCTTGTGCGCTTCGTAGGCCAGCAAAAAGGCCTTGTACGTAACGCTCACCTCTTCGCTCGTAAAGGTGCGAAGGCTGCTGCTCAGCATGTCGTAGTAAGCCGCCAA
This sequence comes from Prevotellaceae bacterium, assembly GCA_031257655.1. GTDB lineage: Bacteria > Bacteroidota > Bacteroidia > Bacteroidales > UBA932 > JAITMY01. Next base: position 20,077 of record JAIROF010000148.1, read on the forward strand.
CGCCTCCTCGCGCTCTATGTCTCTATCATCTAACATCCGGTTGGTTAATTAGGAATTAGGAATTAGGAATTAAGAATTAAGAATTAAGAATTAGGAATTAGTCACCCATTAAGCAAAGCTAAACGTAAAGTTTCAAATAGCTAAAAATGAGTAAATTGCATTTTGGCTATATGAAAGAATTAAGAATTAGGAATTAAGAATTAGTCACCCATTAAGCAAAGCTAAACGTAAAGTTTTAAATAGCTAAAAATGAGCAAATTGCATTTTGGCTATATGAAAGAATTAGGAATAGCGCTACCGCAGAAGGTCTTATCTGTGGAAATCTGTGCAAGCTGTGGACAAAAAACATCCACAGCTTGCACAGCTTTGCACAGCTTTTGGCGGGAAGATAAAAACCAAAGTTTTGGTCAACCCGTCCGGGCTATACGGAGGCGCAGGTTTTGTCGCCGGAAAACGCGCTGAAGTGCTCGAAATAGGGCACCGCCTCTACGGGGGGTGAGGTCTAAAAAGGGGACGTCATTATAGGGCTTTCAGCCCTGTAAATCGCAGAACTTTGCGCATCTACTCGCCAACGAATTTTGATTTTATATTACACTCTATATCAGCAAAATGGCTTAAAAAAGAAGATGCGATTGCGATGACGAACCAACAGTAGCAACAGGCTTGCCCTAAAATATTTAGCTAAATTACTGTATATCTGCAATTTAAGAAGGTGAAAAATCCGTCCTTAATTCTTAATTCCTAATTCTACATTTAGTAGACCACGGTCACGGTTCCTGTTTTTTCGGCCTGCTCTCCGCTTACAAAGGTAATCTTTATGTGGTAAATATAGGCAGCTTGGGCGACAAAATTTCCGCTATTGTTCTCCCGTGCGTTCCAGGGTTCGGCTCCGGAGTAGACGAGCCGTCCGTTTGCGGTGTAGATGGCGAGGGTGTATTCCTTCATGCAGGCGCACAGGGGTTCGAACATGCTGCGGCTTTTGCCGGTAAATTCGTTTCGCGCTTCGCTACCCGGCTGCACGGCGTTTGGCATCTCCATTCGGTTGGCAACGGCGGTGCAGGCCTCCGCCGAGCGGACGTAGGCGAGGGGCTGCCGGCTGTTGTCGAGGATATCGGCCTCCACGCGGTAGCAGCGCTGGCCTGCGCAGGCGACGGAGTCGGGGAGGTGCGAGAGGTCGTCGCTGAGGGAGAGGTCGTCCGTATCGGCCACCGGGCCTGCCGCGCCCGGCGGCGAGGTTCGGCGCACGCTGTAGCGCTGCGCGCGATGCGTGGCGCCGCTGCCGGCGTCGTGCCACACCGCAATGTCCCACCGGATGGCGGGGGTGGTTTCGCCCAGCACCGCCGGCGCGAGGCTCGTTACGGCGGCGCTCGACGCGGTTACGCGCTCGCAGGCGTTCACCGCCGATATGCGGTAAAACGAGTAGCTGACGCCCGAAGCGTTGTCGGTGATGCTTGTTTGCCGCTTGTCCGAAAACTCCTCAAACGTGCGGTATGCGCCGTTTATCTCCGGCGATTTTTCCGCCCAAAAGCGGGTGTACTCCGTTGCCGGGTCTATCCTGAAGCGTAGGGTGGTGCTTTGGCGTTCGCTCAGCACAGAGTCTAAGTGAATGTGCTGCGGGCGAATGGGCGTTGGCACGAAGACGTCGGTGCGGTTGGAGTAGCTGGTATCCTTGCCGTTGTTGTACACGGCGGCTACGTAGAGGTGGTAGCGCTGCTTTTCTTTGGCGACGGGCAGGGTGAGCGATGTAGCGCCGTTGCTCGTGGCCAGCCACACCGCGCTGTCGGGGTCAAACGCATCCCCCCCGATGTGCCCGTAGAGGTGGTAGCGCACTTCGCTGGTAAATGCGGGGAGCGGCACCGGTGGCGATATGGAGTACTGGTCGAGCTGCTGGTAGGGGCTCCACTGGAGGGAGATGGCGTTGGCGCAGGCGTCGAGCGTGGCGCTGCGGAGCTGCATGGTGCGGAAGGGGGGCTGGTACACGAATCCTCCGCCCAGCGGCTCCTTGGAGATAAGCTGAACGGCGTATATGCCGGGGGTGCAGCAGGGTGCGCTGTCGTCGGTAAAGCGCGTGGCGCGGTTGCCCACCTCGGCCAGCGTATCCATGATGATGTTTCCCTGCGGGTCTTCTACCAGCTTTAGCACCCGGAATCCCTTTACGTCCGCCGTATCGCTGATGTCGGCGAGGCTCCACTGCACGTAAAACGTTTGCGAGGCGACGTCTACTCCGGCGGCGCGAAAGCGGAGCGAGGCGTCGTTCAGCGCCGGCAGCGGTGCGCTGCTCAGCAGGAGCGCGGGTATGGCGAGGTACAGCTTTCGCATGGCTATCCTACGGTAACGCTTGTCATGCTTTGGGGTTGGAAATACTTTTGCGCCACCTGCTGCAGCTGGTCGGCGGAGATAGATTTTATGGCGTCGAACAGCGTTTCGGCGTAGCTTTTTGTCAGCCCGTTTTGGAGGTCTTCTATGAGGCTTTCTGCGAGCGCCCAGGGGCCGTCGGTCGAGCGCATGATTTCGCCGCAGAGGTGGTTTTTGACCAGCTTCAGCTCGTCGTCGGGGATAGGCTCGTCGCACAGGCGCTGCAGCTCCCGGCTGATTTCCGCCAGGGTTGCCCGGCAAACCGCCGTGCCCACCTCTGCGCCGATGCTCAGGTATCCGGTGTGCCGGCAGGTGATTAGGGAGGCAAAAATCCCGTAGGTGTAGCCCTTGCTTTCGCGGATGTTTTGCATGAGGCGCGAGCCGAAGTATCCGCCCAGCGCCACCGTGAGGAGGTGGGCGGCGGCAAAGTCGGGGTGGGACTTGCCAAACATCACCCTGCCGACGCGCAGGGCGCTTTGCAGCGCGCCGCGCTTTTCTATGGCGACGCTTTTGCCCGGCGGCTCTCCGGCGGGAGGGGGCGGGGGCGGGGGCGTTGCGCCGGGTGCGCAGGGGATATGCTCAAAGAAGTCGGCCATCATTTTTTGCTCGCGTTCGCCAACTTTTCCTGTAGCGACAGCAAAGCAGCGGTTGGCGGTGAAGCAGGCGGCGTGAAATCGTTGCAGCCATTCGCGCGTCAGCTCGGCGTACTGCTCCGGCTCGGCGTAAGCGCCGTAGGGGTGGGAGCGTCCGTACAGCAGGGCGGGCAGCTGTTCGCGCGCCACGTAGGCCACCCGCTCCTTGCTGATGCGCAGCTGCTGGGCGCGCTTGGCGCAGTAGGTGCGCAGCGCTGCGTCAGGGAAGGTGGGGTGCAGCGCTATTTCGCTCAGCGTGTCCAGCGTTTTTTGCAGCTGCCGCGTGAGCGAGTAGACCGTGAGCATGGCAAAATCCTTGTCGAGGTGCTGCTCGTAGGAGGAGCCGAGGAAGTCGAAGTTTTCCGCCACCTGCGCCCCCGAAAATCGTCCGGCGCCTTCGCTCAGGAGGGCCAGCGTAGCGCCCGCCTCGAGGGCGTGCCGCTGGAAGCGCGACCCCGCCTCAAACACCAGCGACACGCGCACCACCTCCTGCACCCCCGCGCAAACGGTATGCAGCAGCGCACCGTTGCTCAGCCTCACTGCGGCGGGCCGAACGCAGGGCAACGCTTCGGGAAGACGTACCGGTGGCGGAAAATTTCGCAAAACAGAAACAAACTAAGAAACTAAAAACTAAAAACTAAAAACTAAAAACTAAAAACTAAAAACTAAAAACTAAAAACCCCGTCCTGCCGAATTACAAATTCGGCAGGACGAAAGCGAGGCGACCTTTGTAGAGACATGGCATGCCACGTCTCTACAGCGCTTCGCGCCATTAACCATTAACCATTAACCATAAACCATAAACCATTAAAAAATCCCAAAGATTCCGAGTTCAGACAACATAAGCGCCACCGCTGTGTTACTATTGTACAGAGGGGCACAGCGGCTTCACAGAGGAACGCGGAGGGCTTACGCCAATTT
>JAIROF010000156.1 GCA_031257655.1 Prevotellaceae bacterium
GTGTCTTCGTGGTATTTTTCCAACCACAAAGGAACAAAGTTCACAAAGATTTCACAAAGTGTGTTTTTGTAGTTGTTTTTTTTAACGGAAAGGTCACAAAGGGTACCTGAGTAGCTACTGAATTTTAAATCACGTTTTTCTATGGATATTGGCTCAACTTTTGCAAGCTGTTTAATTTAATGGATGTTAGCATTTTGAGCCAATGGTATTTTTATAAGTCAATAAAAATCAGCAATTTTGTTCGCAGGCCACACAAATTTTCTTTTTTACTTGCTAATTCTCAATTCTCAATTGTAAAGCCCCTAATTCGTAATTCCTAATTCTTAATTCCTTACCATCCTTTTTCCCGTTTTTTTCTAAAGAAATCGCTCATCAGCGTTCCGCATTCGTCGGCGAGCACGCCCTGCGCCACCACCGCCTTTGGGTGGAGCAGGTTTTGCCGTATCAGCGAGTAGCCGCGCTTGGGGTCGGCGGCTCCGTACACCAGCCTCCCCACCTGCGCCCAGTGGCAGGCGCCGGCGCACATGGGGCACGGCTCTAAGGTGACGTAGAGCGTGCAATCGACTAAGTATTTTCCGCCGATAAAGCTCATTGCCGCCGTCAGGGCCTGCATTTCGGCGTGGGCTGTAGCGTCGCTCAGCGTTTCGGTGAGGTTGTGCGCACGGGCAATGATGCGGCGGCCGTGCACCACCACCGCGCCTACCGGCACCTCATCCTTGCCGGCGGCAAGCAGCGCTTCGCGCAGCGCCTCGCGCATGTACTTTTCGTCTTCTGTCATTTACGAATATTTAACGTGCGGTAAATTCGCTCCAACCCCTTTTTACCCCCGATTATCGCTACTTTTGTTAGAATTTACTATGGCAGCCGACCAATCCGGCCGCCGCCGCGCGGCGCAATGGCTGCTTGCAGCAGCAGCAGCAGCAGCAGCGCCTGCTGCTTGCAGCGGCTAAGCCGGCGCAAGCAGCTGCTGAAGGATGCAAAGGTAGAAATTTTTTTATGAGTAAGCTCGGAAGATTTTTCAGCAACAAAATAGTGCTCACGGCAACGCTTTTGGTGCTGCTGTGCTTGGGGGTATGGCTGTTCTTCTTTATCCGCGAAGGCGAAAAGAAGAACAGCATGGACGCCATACGCGCCATTTCGGAGGACGCGGTGTTTGTGCTCCGCGTAAACGACCTCAACCAGCTGGTGCGCAAGCTTGGCGCGGAGGGCGAGCTGGCGCAGCTGCTGCGCGGCGATGCCGCCGCAGGAAAGCTGAGCAGGATGCTGCCCTACATTGTGGACACCATGGCGGCCAAGAGCGCTGCGATAGGCGACCTCAGCCAGCAGCCCATCTGGATTTCGGCGCACGTCTTCAGCAGAGACTTAGCCTTTTTGTGCTCGCTCAACCTGCCCGAAAACCTCTACCTGAGCAACGTCAGGCAGCTGGTACCCCTCTTGGAGGCGGAGGGCTACAGCGTGGCGGAGCAGCCCTACGACGACGAAAAAATTATCACCTTCCGGCGGCAAAAGGCGGATGTGTTTCACGCCACTGTGGTGCGCCGCGTGCTGGTGCTGAGCGCCTCGCGCGTGCTGGTGGAGATGGCGATACGGCAGGCCAAGTCCCCGGCCTCGCTGGCAGACAACCAAGCCTTTGTGCAGGCTGCGCAAACGGCCGGCGCCCACGAAGACGTTAACCTCTACCTCAACCAGCGCCAGCTGCCGCGCCTGCTGGAGGTCTACCTCAACGGCGCATACGCCCAGCCCCTCGCCTTCCTGAAGCAGCTCGGCACCTTTGCAGTGCTCGACGCCGCGCTGCACTCCGACGCGGTGCTGCTCAACGGATTCCTCTTTTCCGACGACTTCCGGAGCTCCTACTTCTCCATCCTGTCGAAGCAGGGCAGCAAAAAGCTGACGACCTTCGACATCCTCCCGCGCGCCACCGACGGCGCGCTGTGCATAGGCGTCACCAGCGCGCGGCAGCTGGCGGCAGACTACAGCGCCTTTCGCGAAAGCCGGCAGCCCGGCAGCGCGCAGCGCGCAGCGCAGCTGTCGCTGCTGCGCAAAAAAATAGGGGTCGACGCCGCAGCCTTCTTCTGCGACCTGCACCCCTCCGAGCTGGCGCTGGCGCGGGTGCCCATCGCCAACATGGAGCCGAAGGACACGTGGTTCATTGCCATCAAATCCGGCGACGCGGAGGCGGCCGAGGCCGCGCTGAAAAGCCGGATAGCCTACCTTGCCGACGCCGAAAAAAAGCACGCCGACAGCTACGTGAAAACCGAAAAAATGAGCAACAGCGAGCCGATAGCCATCTACCAAAACCCTGCGCCCGGACTTGCCGCCGCCCTGCTCGGCGGTATCTTTGCGCAGTGCCGGGATACCTACGCCACCTTCGTTGGCGAATACCTCATTTTTGCCTCGTCGCCCGCCGCAATAAAAGACTTCGCGCTCTCGGCGCTGCTCAAGAAAACGCTCGCGCAAACGGTAAACCTCGGCGACTACACGGCCACCGAATCGCACATGCTCATCTACGTAAACCCCTCAAAAGACAACGCCATAGCGCTAAGCCCGCTCAAGCCCGCGCTGCAAAGCAGCCTCAAGGCCTCGCCAATGCTCGCCGCCCTGCCCTGCGCAGGGTTGCAGCTCCGCGCCATGAGCGACAAAGTGTACTGCAACGCTTTCTTCAAAACAAGCGCAAAGAAGGACGAAAAGCAGCGCGAGCACAGCATGGCGTTGGACTTTGAGGTGAAGCTGAGCGTCCCCCTGCGGGCAGCCCCCTGGGTGGTCAAAAACCATCGAACAGGGCAAAAGGAAATTCTGGCGCAAGACGTGCAGAACACCATCTACCTGATAGACAAGCAGGGCACCGTGCTGTGGAAAAAAGCCATAGGCGAGCCGATTATGGAGCGCGTGCTGCAAGTAGACTACCTCCGCAACAACAAGCTGCAGCTGCTGTTCAACACCGGCGCCAAGCTCTACATCGTGGACAGGCTGGGGCGCGACGTCGATAAATTCCCCATCAACCTCGCCTCGCCGGCGTCGGCTCCCGTGGCCGTCTTTGACTACGACCGCTCGCGCGACTACCGCTACTTTGTGCCCTGCAAGGACGGTAAAATCCGCTCGTACGAGCGCACCGGCAAGCCCCTTGCGGGATTTACGCCGCAGCCTTCGTTCGGCGCCGTTACGCAGCCGCTACAGCACGTGCGCATTAAGGATAAGGACTACATCATAGCGGCGGACAACCGCCGCATCTACATCCTCAACCGCCGGGGCGAGGAGCGGGTGCACCTGCGCGAAACCGTTACGCCCGCCTACAACAGCCGCATCGTCCCCGAGCGCGGCATAGACGGAAACACGCTGCGCATGGCCACCACCACCACCGCCGGCGACCTGGCCTACATCTACTTTGACGGAACCGTAGAGCGCAGAGCGCTGAAGCCAAAGCCCGGCGAACGACACTTCTTTGGCGGCTTCGGAAAGGCGAGAAAAGTAGCCTACGCGGTGGCCGAAGAAAAGGAGCTGCGCGTGTACGATCCGGACCTGAGGCAAAAATTTTCGCACGATTTTGGCCAGCTGCTGAGCGCATTGCCGAGCATGTACACCCCGCTACCCGACCTCAACCTGTACGCCGTATACGTCGAAAGCGAGCAAAAGGCCTACCTGATGAACGAAAACGGCAGCCTGCTGAGCGGCTTTCCCGTCAGCGCCGCCGCACCCCTGCTGGTGGACAACCTGCACAACAGCCCCGATTCCTACAACGTGCTGACGTGCGACGAAGCCGGATTTTTGTCGTGCTTTAGCGTGAGCGCCCGCTGACGGCGCCGCCGATAAGCCCTGTGTCGAACTATTGAAACCCTATGCTGAACTTGGAAGCCCTGGTTACCATACTACTATTCATTTTTGTTGCAGGATTTTTTCTGCGACACTTCGGAAAATACCTTCTGCGCTTCTTTTTGCGGCGCATGGCAAAGCGCTTTGGTATCAACCCCAGCGCCTTTGACCAGCGCCGCAAAACCGCCCGCACGCCGCCGCAGGAGCCGCCCGCACCGCCGCAAGTAATCCCCAACAGCGTGGGCGAATACGTAGACTACGAGGAGGTGAAGTAGAAGCGCCGCACAGGCCGGCGCCCTCAGCTGCGGCGAAAGGGCGACGACCGGGCGGCGAAATGGCGCTGTAGAGGCGCACGGCGTGCGCCTCAGCGGCGGAATAGCGCCGAGGCGCGCTGCACAGCGCGGCGCATTATGCCGGTACTTGCGCGCCGAAGTGGGGAGTACGCTATGCTCAGCATCCTTTTACAGCCCAAAATATCAAAATTGAATGTGCTTATATGGAAATTACAGGCAATATTAGCTCTGCAAGTTAAGCAACGATTATTTTGAACATTTTATCAACAGCGGCATCAGATTACCAATGCGTTTGGCTGTTCATAAAAAAATACGCATGCGTATTTCGTAATAAATGCCTATACTTGCAGCTTGAAATTTATAAGAAGCCTCACCTTCTTGCCGATTCATGCCTAAGAGGATAGGTAGCGATGCGAAGTAAGTAAATTACTATGGATTTTGTCCGCAGGACATTCCTGTCAATAGCAATGATGAGGCAACACCCTCCCTTTCAACCCCGTATCGGGTTGAGCTCCTGCGGAGTTCCGAGTAGGGGCGGGGCTACATAATTGCTACCGGCGTGAAAACCCTATAAGGGTTACTTCTGCTGCAAGGTATTTATTTCGCATCCCTTACTACTTTAAAGACGGCATGGCCGCGGCTTGCACAAGGGAGGCAGAGGCGTATTTATAAACCAAAAAATCACATCATGGAAAATCAAAAAAAAGTAGAAGAGCTGCAAAAAAAGCTGGAGGAAGCGCAGCAAGGCGGCGGCAAGCAGGCCATTGCCAAGCAAAAGTCAATGGGCAAGCTCACCGCCCGCGAGCGCATCCTGCTGCTGGTGGACGAAGGCTCGTTTCACGAATACGATTTGTTTGTAGAGCACGACGTTCGCGACTTTGGCATGCAGGATAAAAAGCTGGCCGGCGACGGCGTAATCATCGGCACCGGCACGCTGTACGGCTCGCCCATCGCCATTTACGCGCAAGACTTCACGGTAGCCGGCGGCTCGCTCGGCTCGATGCACGCCCGCAAAATCACCAAGATTATGGACTACGCGCTGCGCATGCGCATGCCCATCATCGGCATCAACGATTCCGGCGGCGCGCGCATTCAGGAGGGCGTGAACTCGCTGGCCGGGTACGGCGAAATCTTCTTCCGCAACACGCTCAACAGCGGCGTAATCCCGCAAATTTCGGTCATCCTCGGCCCCTGCGCCGGCGGAGCGGTGTACTCGCCCGCCCTCACCGACTTCGTGTTCGTGGTCGAAAATATCTCCAAAATGTTCATCACCGGCCCCGAAGTCATCAGAACCGTGCTGGGCGAGGAGATTTCGATGGAGGAGCTGGGCGGCGCGCGGGTGCACAGCGAAATCACCGGCAACGCCCACTTCTTTGCCCGGAGCGAATCGGAGTGCTTTGAGCAAATCAAAAAGCTCATCACCTTCATCCCCTGGCACAACCAGCGCAAGGCGCTCGCCTTTGAGCCGCGCGAGCCTAAGGCCGAGTACGTGGTAGACAAAATCGTGCCCGACGACCCCACGCAGCCCTACGACGTGCGCAACGTGATTCGCGCCGTGGTAGACGGCTCGGATTTTTTTGAGATACAGGAGCTCTGGGCGGCAAACATCGTCATCGGCTTTGGCCGGCTAAACGGCGACACGGTGGGCTTCGTGGCCAACCAGCCCGTTGTGATGGCGGGCGTGCTGGACTGCGATTCGGCGGACAAGGCAGCCCGCTTTATCCGCTACTGCGACGCCTTCAACATCCCCCTGGTAACCTTTGAGGATTTGCCCGGCTACCTGCCCGGCGTTGACCAGGAGCACGCGGGCGTTATCCGGCACGGGGCAAAAATGCTCTACGCCTACAGCGAAGCCACCGTGCCCAAGATCACCGTCATCCTCCGCAAGGCCTACGGCGGCGGATACATTGCCATGAACTCGCGCCACCTCCGCGCCGACTTCGTGTTTGCCTGGCCAAACGCCGAAATCGCCGTCATGGGGCCCGAAGGCGCGGCAAACATCATCTTCAAAAAGGAAATCACCGAAGCCGAAAACCCCGACGAAATGCGCAAGCAGAAAGTCGCCGAATACCGCGAAAAATTTGCCAACCCCTACGTGGCCGCCTCCAAAGGCTACATCGACTCGGTGATAGCCCCCAAGGATACGCGCAAGTTTTTGCTGCACGCCATTCAGGTGTCGGTCAACAAAAACGCGCAAATGCCGTCGCGAAAGCACGGCATCCCGCCGTTTTAGCAAGCGGAAGCCTCCAAAAACCCAAAAAAACAAGGCTTGCGGCCGAGGCAAAGGCGGCATTTACGGAGGTAAATGAGCGCGTTGCCGGCGGTTCGCAGCGTAGCCTTGCGGGCTTTTGGAGGCGCCCAAGGTGTAAAATTGTAAATCTGTGAGCTTATGCAAGAAAATAATCAAGAAAATAATCAGCAAAATTTGACGCCCGGCGCGGTGCACATCCTCGATACCGCATACCCAACCAACGTCACCCAGCGCTTCCTCAACCGAAAAAAGTGGGAGCGGCCCAACCCGAACATTGTCCTGTCGTTTATTCCCGGCACCATGCTGCGCCTGCTGGTGGAGGAGGGGCAGGCGGTGAAGGCGGGCGACAAGCTGGCCGTGTTCGTTGCCATGAAGATGCACAACGCCGTCCTTGCGCCCCACGACGGAAAGGTGGTGAAAGTATTCGTCGGCGAAGGCGATAAATTCCCCAAGGGGGCAAGCCTTTTTGAGGTGAAGCCGTAGCCTTGCCGCTGCGCGCGCGGGGGGCAGCGCCGCCCTGCCTGCTGCGCCACCCAAATGCATTTTGGGCAGCAGCACAAAGCCGCACAAAGCTGTTCTACGCTTTGTGCGGCTTTTTGTTGCCCGCCGGAGGAAGGTAGAGGGCGCCTGCCGAAGCGGAGAGAGCGCCTGCCGAAATGTAGAGGGCGCCTGCCGAAATGTAGAGGGCGCCTGCCGAACCGTAGAGGGCGCCTGCCGAACCGTAGAGGGCGCCTGCCGAACCGTAGAGGGCGCCTGCCGAACCGTAGAGGGCGTAGAGGCGCTTGTCGAACCGGCGACCTTTGCGCCGCGCTCGCCGTGCTTGCGCGGCGCAGCTACTTTGCCACCGCCACCGTAACCACGCTTACGCGGCAGGCGGCGGCGTTGAGCATTGTGGCGGCGCAGGCCTCAACGGTAGAGCCGGTGGTGAGTACGTCGTCCACCAGGAGGATGTGCTTTCCCGCTATCAGCGCCGCCGCGTGGGGGTGGACGGCAAAAATTTCGGCTACGTTGCTCCAGCGCTCCTCGCGCGTTTTTTTCGTCTGCGTTTCGTTGTACTGCCGGCGAAAGATAACGTCCGTCCGCACCGGCTTGCCGGTGGCCATTCCGATGCCGGCGGCGATTTTTTCGCTCTGGTTGTAGCCGCGCTTTCGCTCCCGCTTGGGGTGCAGCGGCACGGGTACGATGAGCTCCACGTCGCTGTAGGCGGCGGCCTTGTCCAGCTCGTTGCCCAGCAGCTGCCCGAGCGTAACGCCGATGTGCGGCTTGTTGGCGTACTTGAGCTTGTGCAGCAGCTTGCGGTAGGGGCTTCCCTTGCTCATGAAGAACAGCGCGCAGGCGGTTTCCACCGGCACGCGCCCCCAGAAGATTTGCGCCACCGGGTTTTCCTTTTGGCTCCAGTAGCCGGTGCGCGGCAGCTTGTAGCGGCAGCCGGAGCACATTACGCGCTCCCGCAGCCCCAGCGGCGTGCCGCAAACCTCACAGCAGTTGGGGTAGATGAGGTTGACAAAATCGGAGAGCAGGCCGACCGGCTTCATGGCGCTATCGCAAATCGCGCCATGACGGCGTACTCCAGCTTAATTTTCTCAAATTCGGCTTCGGGCAGCGCCGCCGCATCTTCGCTGCCGGCGCTGTTCATAGCCTTAGCCCGCAGCTGCGGGGCAAAGGTGGAGCGGTACGGCGTGCGGTCGACCTCCTGCACCCACAGCGCGCGGCCGGCTTGCTGGCCAATGGCCTGCAGCAGGTCGGAGGCCTTGGACTGCGCGTCCTTCATGGCGCTGACCTTCACCTCGCGGCGAAGCTTTTCTATCTCGGAGTGGTCTACCCGGCTAATGGAGATGTTGGAGATGCCGAGCGCTTCGAGCGCCTGCAGCGCTTTGCCCGCCATTGCAGCGCTGCGCACCAGCAGCTGGTACTCCTTGGCGGCAAAAATGTCGCTCCGCTTGTACCAGTACAGCTTAAAGGAGCTCGACAAATCTTTTACGGTCAGCTCCTTTTGGACGTCCACGCCGAGCTCCAACAGGGCGGCAATCATGCGCTGCTCGAGCTGCTCGAGCGGCTGCCTGCCCTTACTATCGTTTTCGTTGATGATGATTTTGAGGTAAATTTCGTCGGGCGTAACCTCCTTTTCGGCTCGCCCGGTGACCTCAATGTACGGCTGGTCGATAAAATTCTTTTCGCCCGATTGGGCTTTGCCCGGCGCGGCAAGCAGCAACGCCGCCGCCGCCAAAAATAGCGATCTTTTCATACGTGAATTTTTTACTTACTACGGTTATACTTCGTCAATGGAGGCTTGCTGCGCGGTAACTTCCCTGCGCACAGGCACAAAATTAGGTGAAAATCACGAGATTTCCAATCAGGCGCGGCGAAAATGTTTTTTTGCAGGGCCGCCATGCGCTCTATAAGGCGGCAAAATGGCCGCAAAAACAAGCTGCAAGCTACCGTATTCGGCAGGATAGCCGGACAGGGAAAAATGGCGCCAATTTCAGCCTGTTACGCTCGCATAGGCAGGGCATTATTTCCCCCCAAAATGGGCGGGAATAAAAAATTTTGAAAAAAAAGTCAGAATAGTTTGATCGGTGAAATTTTTTCATTAGATTTGCAGCTGAAATTTAGTACAAAACCATGTGAACTTACAAAATGATGCGAGCGATGTACGATAACATAGGCAAAGCAACAAAAAATTTCACCTCACAGGAGCAGCCCTCAGCTTCTCTTGCGGGGGTTGCAGCGTATGGAAGGCAGCGTGGTGCGGATGCCATGCTTACGGCAGAGCTCAACGATTCGTTTCATGCAAATTTTACAAGTGTTCGTAAGCTCACCTTGCCTGCCTCCGCTTGTGCGCCGGCAATTCAAAAGAATTTTTATGCAACCTGTGCTCAAAATGCGTCGTGCCACATTTCTACTCCGATCTCTTCCATTTTTAGGTTAACGCGCACGGGCGTATTGCCATGCGCTCCAACTCCAGCTATAGATACAGGTGCAGCCACGCATTCGTGCCACGCGCCATTTTACATTTTACATTTTACATTCCCGCAGGGGAAGCACACACACACACACACACACACACACACACACACACACACACACACACACACACACACACACACACACACACACACACACACACACACACACACACACACACACACACACACACA
>JAIROF010000169.1 GCA_031257655.1 Prevotellaceae bacterium
GCCAGGAAGCCCTCCCCGTGCGCCCCGCTTACCATGGCGTTCTGGTTTTCGTACAGCGCCTCAAACAGCTTCTCACCCCCCTTCTTAAACGCCTTCTTGTACGCCTCCTTAAGCGCCCGACGCTCCCGCTGCGCCGCCGCCGTTTTCCGGCCCGGCCGCGCCCCGTCCTCAACCCCCAGCGCGCCATGCTCAGCTCCCCTCCCCGGACGGAACCGCGAATGATGTCCTTATTCTATTGATGTAATTCTATTGATGCAAAAACGCATTTTATTGATTATCAAGCATTTGTAATCTTTTGGTAAAATTGATACCTGTTTGATCATTTGCCAATTAAAGTTCATATCAATAGATCGCGGACATTTCCCCAAATTCCGGCTATCGGTAGCTATAAAACAGCGCCTGTCTACACCGAAAGCTGTAAGGCATCCTTTGGCTTCGCCTACGGGGATAGAAGACGGAGTGGTCATCAACGAGCGGGTGAGCGTTGGGGTGCGGTACAGCTGCCCTGGTGCTCACAGGTATCAATACGCCTCCGAATCAGTAGTTAAGCTGCCGAGAGGCGATGAGGTGTACGGCTATTTGGGTAAGAAGCTATGATATGTGGTGGTTTTTGGCAGCCGGCAGCCGAATTGAAGTTGAGAACAGCAGCAGGACAAGCTACTCCTCGTAGAAAGCGAAGGAAGGTTTAACAGGAAGCTGCCGGTTGGTAACGCTTCGATTGCTGTGGGTCGCAGGCTCGATCTCTGCCGGGAGTCCCCTCAGAAATCCAAGCCCCATCAAGCCCCGCAGCGATGCGGGCTTTTTTATTTGTGCACATTATACTCCGCTCGGCCGAAAGCTGCGATTTGTTTTTTTTAGCACGCAGAGGACGCAGATTTTTATGATTTGCACAGATTTCGGGTAGCGTCCGCGATCTACTGATATGAACTTTAATTGGCAAATGATCAAACAGGTATCAACTTCACCAAAAGATTGCAAATGCTTAACAATCAACAAAATGCGTTTTTTACATCAATAGAATAAGGACATCATCCCAAAAAAGAATTAGCCAAAATTTTTCGCAGATTTTCACCTATTTATGAATTATATCAATCAAGCATAGACACCATCTAAAACTCAAAATCCAAGACATTGTTCCAGTCGGGCGGCTGGCGGCCTAAGAGGTGTTTTACAAAGAAGTCGAATCGCTTGCGGTCGCCGTAGCTTCCCCCCAGGGTGTGGTTCATTCCCGGAACTACCACGAGCTCAAATTCCTTTTTTGCCTTAATGAGGGCGTTTACCACCTGCATGGTGGAGGCGGGGTCGACGTTGTCGTCCATTTCGCCAACCATGAGCATGAGGGGGCGCGTGAGCAGGTGGGCGTTTTCGACGTTGCTGCAGGCCATGTAGCTGCTGTCTACCGGATAGCCCATCCACTGCTCGTTCCACCATATTTTGTCCATCCGGTTGTCGTGGCACCCGCAAGCGGCATAGGCCGCCTTGTAAAATTCTGGGTGAAAGAGGAGGGCTCCCATCGCCTCCTGCCCGCCTGCCGATCCGCCGAAAATGCCAACACGGTCAACGTCCATGAAGGGGAACTTTGCTGCCGCAGCTTTGATCCACGCCATCCGGTCGGGAAATCCTGCGTCTTTCAGGTTTTTGTAGCATACGCTCTCAAAGGCTTTGCTGCGGAATGAGGTGCCCATGCCGTCGCTCTGTACAACGATGAACCCCAGCTCGGCGATGACCTGGTGGCGCCCATGCAGGGCGCGAAACGATTTGGGCGTGTAGGCGCTCCCCGGCCCGGCGTAAACGTACTCTAGCACCGGATATTTTTTGCCGGGGTCAAAGCTGCTCGGACGGAACAGGACGCCCCAAATATCGGTGACGCCATCGCGCCCCTTGGCAACAAAGGCTTCCGGCGCTATCCAGCCTAAGCTTTTGAGCGTGGTCAAGTCGCATTTTTCCAGCGCCATCAGCACCTTTCCGTCCTTGGCGCTGCGCAGCACCGTTTGCGGCGCCACGTCTACCTTCGACCAGGTGTCGACTAAGTACTGCGCATCTGCCGAAAACCAGGCCGCGTGCGTGCCGTCGTCGGGCGTGAGGCAAACCGGCGCAGCGCCGTCCATCCCGACGCGGTAGTAGCGCACAAAGTAGGGGTCTTCGCCTTTGACCATGCCGCTGGCCGAAAAGTATACGGTGCGCTGCTGCTCGTCGACGTGGAGCACCTCGCGCACGTACCATTCGCCCCGGGTTAGCTGCCGCTTTACCCGGCCCGAGCGACGGTCGATAAGGTAGAGGTGATTCCAATTGTCGCGCTCGCTCATCCAGATGATTTCGCTTCCGTTCTTCAGGTTGCGCTTGTAGTAGCGGCGGTAGTTGACAAATGTGGGGCTTGTTTCTTCTATGATGGTGGACACCTGTCCGGTTTCTGCCGACAGCGCCAGCACCCTGTACACCTGGTGTCCGCGCTGGTTGTATTCGAACATCAGGCGCCGGCTTTCGCTGTCCCACTCCAAGCTGTGCAGGTCGAACTGAGCGGCAAACAGCTCGGCTGACGGCGAGGCTACCTTTCCGCTCTCTACGTGGAAAATATGCGGCACCTTGAAGGGCAGGGCGTCGCCCGGCTTGGCGTACTCCCGCTTGTGGAGCTTGGGTTGGAGCTGGTCGGCGGGCGAGGATTCGACAAAGTAGAAGTAGCGCTTTTCTGCCGGGCGGATTCGCAGGGAGGCCACCTTGCGCGAATCCGGCGACCAGCGGATGCGCGCCGAATAGTACTCGCCCGGCGACCCGTCGAGGCTGAGCGCTCTCTCCCTGCCGGAGGCCAGCTCTTTTACGTAAACGTTGCTGTTCTTGATAAACGCCTTGTACCTCCCATCCGGCGAGGCGACCGAATCGCCTGCCCGCTGGTCATCGCGCTCTGCCCAGTAGCGGCGGGGAGCGCTCCGTAGCGCTTGCTCCTCCGCCAGGATGCGCTGCTTCATGGTGTCCGGCATGGGGGTGCGCGCTCGCTTGTCCGCATCCACCACTACGTACTCCTCCTGGCCGGCGGCGGTGCTCCGAACGTACCAAAGCTGGTGCGAGGCGCCTATCCAGCGGGGGTGAACGTCTGCGTTGGGCGTTGCATTTTTATATTTTTCCGGCAGCGACAGCGCGCGCCGGTAGTCGTCGAGGGCGCCCTGGGCAAAGAGCTGGCTTGGCGCCGATGCGAGGTGCAAAGCGGCTGCCGCCCAAAAAAGCTTACTTGTATTCATAATTTTCCTTTTTTTTTGCTGCTTACTCAACGCTCCACTCAAACAGCCCTGCGGCGTTTTTTTCCGGCAAGGTAACCTCGATCTTCAGGGCGGTGGTGGCCACCGGGTCGAACTGCACGCGGTTGCTCTCCCCCTTCAGGGTTTTATACTCTCCTGCGCTCCGCACGGGCTGCCAGGCGCCTTCGGCGTCTCTGTAGTAGAGGCTCCAGCTCCGGGGGACGCGGCATCCACCCCAGGGAGCGTCGTCGAACCAGAACACCTCAGCCGCCGATACCTCCTGCGGCGCTGCAAACTCATAGGCAATCCACTCGGTGGAGCCCTCTTTTGGCCACCAGTGGTAGTAGGGCGCTGCCTCACGGTTGTGCTCATCGCCGGGCGCCAATCCGTCGTTGATGGCGGTGATGGCGGGGGTTTCGTGCGAAGCGGTTATTTTGGCGTGGGTCGCTTTGGCGGGCGGCATTAGCGGCCGTGTTGCCGACAGCTCCTGCGGGAGCCACACCGCCATTGCGCCGCTGCCCCGGTGCGCCCAGGCGTAGTATGGCGTGAGCGTAAGCGCAACATCTTTTGCCTGCAGGCGCCCGGTTGAGTCGTAGCTCAGGTGCTGGACGCTTGTCGCCAGCTGGGTGAGGCCGTAGAGTAAATCCGCTTTGCGCGCTACGGTAAAGGCCGGCTTTCTGCTCATCAGCACGCTCAGCACGCTAAAATCGTTGTCGGCCCACTCGGCGCAGTACACCAGCGGGCCGCGCTCAACGGCAATCTTTCCCCGGTCTGCCGCTACCTTGCGGTGGGCGCGCACGGTGCGCGGCTCCATGTCGAAGCGCACCTCTACCACGTCGCCCTTCTTCCATGTGCGGCGAACGGCAAAGTAGCCTTTGCTGAGATTGCTCTCTACGGCCTGCCCGTTTACCTTTACCTGGTAGCTCAAGGTTTTACCGTCCGAAAATCGGTACAAATCGCTTGGTACCACCTCGCCGCGCACCCACCCCGGGATGCGGAGCTTGAGCGTAAACGCTTGCCTCCCTTTGGGGTCGACCGCTATGCGCACGCTGCCGCTCCAGGGGTACTCCGTGTCCTGGGTCAGGGTGAGCTTTTTACCCTTGACCTCAAATTCGGAGGTGTTGCTCATAAATAAGTTGACGTACACCTCGCTCTCCGTCTCACGCTCCCTGAGGGCATACACGTAGCCGGGCAGGGAGGGGATGAAGCGGCATATATTGGAGGGGCAGCAGGCGCAGCCAAACCAGGGCTGGCGCTGGTGCTGGCCAATCGACTCCAGGGGATTGGGGTAGAAAAAGCCGTCGCCCTGTAGCGAAACGCCGGAGATCAAGCCGTTGTAGAGCGTGCGCTCCAGCACATCGTAGTACTTTGCGTCGCCGTGCAGGAGAAACAGGCGGTAGTTCCAGTAAACGTTGCCTATCGCCGCGCAGGTTTCGCAGTAGGCCGACATGTTGGGCAGCTCGTAGCTTTCGCCGAATGCTTCGCCGCGGCTCGTTGCGCCGATACCCCCCGTGATGTAGAGCTTTTTTGCCACCACGTTGTCCCATATCCTGCCAATGGCGCGCACGTATCCCGTGTCGCCCGTGAGGGCAGCCACATCCGCCATGCCCGAATACATGTAGGCCGCCCGGACGGCATGGCCTACCGCCTCGTCCTGCTCCAAGACCGGCTTATGCGCCTGGCTGTACTTGTCGGTGCGCTCGGTGTAGCCGCGCTTGTCGAGGAAAAATTTTGCCAGGTCGAGGTACTTTTTTTCGCCCGTCACCACGTAAAGCTTTGCCAGCGCCATTTCTGCAATTTGATGTCCGGGCACCCTGACCAGCTTTTCGGGGGCGTTGCCTATTTCGCGCTCCACGCAGTCGGCGTACTTGATGGCAATGTCCAGAAATGTCCGCTTTCCGGTGGCCTGGTAGTGCGCCACTGCGCCTTCGATCAGGTGCCCCAGGTTGTAAAATTCGTGGCTGAGGTCTTCTACCTTTTCCCAGCGGCGGCTGCCGGCCCACTCGTGCGGGTGGTCGGGGTTCATGGTTCGCGCCGTGTACAGGTAGCCGTCGGGCTCCTGCGCTGCGGCAACAAGCGCCAGCAGGCTGTCGATGTACCGCTCCAGCTTTTTGTCCGGGTAGGTCTGCATCGAATAGCTGGCGCCTTCTATCGTCTTGTAAATATCCGTATCGTCAAAAGAGTAGCCGCCTACCTTGTGCTCCGCGCTCGGGTGCGCCGCCTTTACGAAGTTGTCGCAGCGCCCGGTCTCCTCGCACTTGCCAAAGGCCAGCGGTATGGTTACCTCGCGGCTCGCGCTGAGGCGCTGCCCCCAAAAGCTGTCCGCTACCTTCACTGCGGTAAACGGCACCGGAGCAATGGGATACGCCTGCACCGGACGCTTAGGCTGCGCCCCCGCAACCCCAACGGCCGCCGCTACGAAAACAGAAACGAAAATTTGTTTTGCCATGATTGAAGAATGTTTAGAGGTTGTTGCTGATTATATCCGCTTCGCTGACTACGACGTCGTATAGCTTCAATGCGTGTAGATACCCGCCAAAGGGGTGCTCTCCGTCGGATTTAGCTCCGATAGCCATTGTTTTACACTCGCCAAGGTTGAGGAAAATATCTTTTTCTTTCACCAAAGCGCCATTGATATAAATTTTTTCCTTATATCCGTCGAAAGTCACCACGATGTTCGTCCATTCACCTTTGGGAGGCATGTCGTCAAGCCCCATGTCCTCGTACCAGCCGTAGTGCATGGTGATGCCGCTGCGCGGGCTTGTGCCGTATCCAAGGATGATTTTACTCAGCTCACCGTAGGATTCGTTGAGGTCGATGATGCACTCGTTTTCATTAGCGCTTGCGGACGAGGCCACCCAGGCCGCCAAGGTGTAGGGGGCGTTGCCCGACATTGTGGCAGGCAGCCCGAAATCGGATTCAAAGCGCTGCCTCCCGCTGAACACAAAAGCATTTCGCCCTTTGTAATCGGCAACGGAAACCGCCATCGCCTTTGCATTGAAGCCCTGCTTTGGGTTGAGCCTATTTGCTATTCTGCCGGTGAGGCTGTTTGGCGGGTAATCGTCGGCATTTATTTCAAGCAAAAGCCCTTTTCGCTTTTCGGCAGGTCGAGCGGCTTGCCTGTTGAACGGCTTATCGTTGTTGTCGAACGGGTCGGTTTCCTCTGCAAATACCTTTATGTTCCACACGGCAGGGATATAACCGTTTTTTTCGTTACCGGTAAAGGTCAGGCGTACGTAGCGCGCTGCCGTATTTCCCCGGTCAATGAGCGGACTTCCCGCCGCCATGTTGCTGCGCCTGTCGGCAAAAACGCACCATTCTTTTCCATCGACCGATGTTTCGTAGAGGTATTGATAGAACGAAACGGCATGCTCAAATTGCGTCCAGATACGCTTTACGGGGTGTACTTTTCTCAAATCAACCTCTACCCATTCATTGGCACCGGCTTCGGGCAGGCTTTTTGCCCGCCAAAGCGTAGCGTTGTTCTCATCAATGGCGTACTCCGGCTTGAAATGGTGGCTATACGACGAGGATGCTTTAACGGCTCCTCCGATGGCTAAATTTTTGGCGGGCTGGGCGTTTTTTTGGAGAAAGCCAACTCCCTCGTGCCCCGCTTTTACTTTGTTGATACGCCCATCCTTGTCAAATGTAAGCTTATCGGCGGCTACCTGACGATGAAAGCCGCGCGTTGACGGCGGAATATTGTGCCGGTGGTAAACGATGTAGTAGCCGTTGCCCTCCTGCAGCACGCTGTGATGCCCGGGGCCATGAACGGTGCTGTCGGCGCTTGTTGCCAGTATGGGATTATTATCTGCAAATTCAAAAGGCCCCATCGGGCTAGCTTTGCTGGTGGCATACTGTACACGGTAGGTATGATCGTGGCAAGAGCCGGAGGAGTATGTGAGGTAGTAAATGCCGTTGCGCTTGAATACGTAGGGGGCTTCAAAAAACTCTTTTGCCTGCGTGTTGGGAATAAGCGCGGTATCGGCAAAGCTTTTCATGTCGGGGTTGAGCTTTCCTACGCCGCATCCGTGGTGCGGATAAATGCCCCAGGTGCCCCAGTAAAGGTAGGTAGCGCCGTCATCATCAGTAAAGCTCTGCGCGTCGAGCGTGATAGCCATTGCTACGTAGCGATCCGGGATGAGCACGGTTTCGTCTGCCCCAAAAATATTCGCCCATGGGCCAACCGGGCTGTCGGCTACGGCGCAATAGATTTTACACGCCTGGCTGTAGTAAAAATAATACCTTCCGTCGGCGCCCTGCATAACGTCCGGCGCCCACACCTGGCGGGTGGAGGGCCAGCTCATTGGGCGAACAGTCCAGCTCACAAAGTCTTTGGACATCCACACCTGCGATGGCCCTAACCCGCCGGCGGTGCCGTCGGTTGTAGCGTAGAGGTAGTAGGTATCGCCGAACTTACGAATAGTAGGGTCGGCAAAATAGCCAGGGATAATGGGATTTCCGGCGGAGGGAGTATTCCACTTTACCGGCTGCGCCTGCATGTTTACGCAATGGCACAGCAAAAGAACAAAAAACAGCTTTGTAGCTTTCATGCTGCAGGAATATTATTAACGACCGTTGTAAGGTATTCCGTTCTTCCCTTAATCCACTGCTTGAGCTTCTCAATTTCGGCAGGGTAGTGCATATCGATAGGCCAGCGCATGTAATCCCGCGCCATTGCCTGGGCAGTCCGGGAGGCCACCTCCTCGATGTAGCTCAGCGTATGCTCAAGTAGTCCGGCGTGCACCTCATTCCACCGCGCCTTGTATTGGGCAACAAATGTCCGATTTTTGAACATCTGCGTAAAAAATGCGGGCACGCGGTATCCCCCTGTTTGCCGGGCAGGGTCTGTGCCTAACACCAGCTCGCGATACGAAGTAAAATAGGTGTGTCCGGTGTACATTGTGCTCCAGTCGAAGTCAAAGCCGCCGTCGAAATCCCACGGAGGCCCCATGAAGTATTTCCCGCCCTTGTCTTTATGCATGTACATGCTGCGCGGAGCCGCCAGCTCCACGTTGTAGGTAAGCTCCTGCAAAATCAGAAAGTCGATAAACGACTTCACATCCATCAGCTGCGCCGCTGCGCTGTAATTATAGCTGTTTACGGCATTTTCGAGCGCCGCCAGGTCGGACTTTATGGCGTTTAGCTGCTGCGGCGTTTGGTCTTCGGGGCTTTTTACGCACACCGGCATTTGAAATACCTGCGACCAGAAGCTATCCCCTCCCTTCGGGTTGAGGCTGGGGCCATCGTCGAGATCGAGGGATAGCAAATACCCTTCACGGCCGTCAATATCCACGCGGTTTTCGCCTGTCTCCACCTGCTCGGTGAGCTGGTACAGCCCCACGTAATCGCCGTTAAGCGTAACTTCCACGTAGCGGGAATGGTTGACGTAGGGCAGCTCCATGTACCTTGCCGCCTCAAACGCAACAGCATGCATGAGGTGTGTTGGGTCGCGGTAGTTGGCCAGGAGCACCCAGTCGCTGTTGGCGCCCAAGCCCAGCAGCTCCGACTTTTCATCCAGCTTTATGCGGTACGGCTTTTTATCATACCAGAGCCACGACGAATTGCCTCGCCCCCGAATGCGGGCGCTTCCGGCGTAATCGCCGTACGCGCCCTCTCCGCTGATGGTTACCCGACAATTCACATACGCTTCTTTTGACGTTACCGGGCTTGCATTTTCGGTCTCGACCGACAGCGCAAAGACGCGGTTGGCTTCTACCGACGCCACTTCTTCTTCTTTTTCTTTTTTTTCTTTTTTTTCCTCGCCGTTATTATCAGGGCTGCAGGAAACAAACCCGGCCGCCGCTGCGGCGGCAACAAGTAGCCAACAAATGCAGGTTCGGTTTTTTATTTTTATCATGCAAATATAGCTATTGAATTGTAACGTTGAACACAAACGTTGCCTGTACTTTTTTTCCGGCTTCATACTCGTAAACCAGCGCCTGCCGAATGGCGTACTTATCGCCTGCGGCGCAATGTCCCGGGTACTGGCCTATGGTAAAGGTGAAGTCTGTTTCCGCAAATTCGGAGTACACCATGCCGTCGGCCCCCCAGCTGCAAACATTTCCGGCAGCGTTGAACCAGTGGCCGTATCCGTTAGCCGTAGTCGTAGCGTTCAAAGCGCCGGTGCTTTCGACGGCGTAAAACTTAATCTTCTTATCCATTGCAGCGCCGATTGCGCTTGGCTGCAGGACAAATGCCCGCGCCAGCTTGTACAAATCGTTGCCGCCCAAGGTAACGGATGCTCCCGGATAGGTGGTGGCGCTTGCCGGAAAAGCGACGTCGAAGGTAAACGCTACGCTTTCGTGCTCCTCGTCGCCGGCAAAGGCAATGTTGCCCAAAATATCCGTATTCGTAAATTTAAGGGTATAAGGCCACTGGTCGTCGTTGCTTTCGTCTTCGTCCCAGGGGTGCGGAAGGTATGAAGCCGGCGCTCCCAGCACCACAAACCACAGCCTTTCGCAATTTTCCGGAATGGCAAAGCTTACGCTTGCGCCAAAGGCATGATGCATGTCTCCGTAAATACGATCGCCGTTGCCGAGCAAAGCCACGTATCCGTAGCGCCAACCCGCCCTTGTAAGCGCTCCGGCGCGGCTGTTGTAGCTGCGCACCGTGCGGATGTTATCGCCTACTTTACACTCACCGGGATCGTCGGCAGCCAGGGTTGATCCGGGCTGCAAGCCTGCAAATGCGGTGGTAACGACCGTTCCCGGATTCGGAACGTTTAGCGGTATTACGTTGTATCCCGTAGAGCCGGGGCAGCGGCTGTAGGCAACCTGGTAGCGCCCGTCGCTCAGGGTACAGAACTTATAGGTATGCCGCCCTACGTAGCCGCTTCCGTTGGCTCGAATGGCGTCAATATCCCACGAGGCAAAGCGGGCGGCGGCCTGGTAGAGCTCCTCATTGAGCTGGGCTGCATTTAGCCCGTTCAGGCGCATGTAGGTATCTATCGGGTCTTCCGGGCTGACGGATTCGCGCCAAATTTTGCCGATAACGCCAACGCCGTGCTTGTCGGCCCAGTAGTAGTGGATGAAGTAGCTGGCGTAGCGCTGCCACTCGTGGCAAATATGGCGGTGGTAGTTTTCGACGTACACCGGAAAATCGGATGTTGTAAACACCTGTCCGGGGTACGACTGCAGCGACTGCCACTGCGCGCACTGCTCCCAGAAGGCGTTGCCGCCGTTGCCGCCAAATCCGTAACGGAATCCGCGCGAGTAATCGTTTTGGCATTGGCCCGTAGCCAAAAGGTCGGCGTACACCTGATACTGAAAGCTGTGCCCTATTTCGTGAGCGATGACCGATCCAACCGGCTTGCACGTTGCGGGATTTATCCACAGGCCGCCTATCACATCATCGTATCCGCCGCCGTAGGCTGTCCACTCGGTGGTATAGTGCAGGTAAATTTGCATTTTATACCTGTCTAAGCCGGATTTGTTGACGCCGGTTTCGGCAAACTTCAGCGTGTTTATGTTCATGTCGTAGAACATTTCTGCCTTTGCCAGCAAGTCGTCAACATCTACCCGTAGCGCCTCCGGAATAGAGGCGGCATTGGGATTACTCCCAAAACCGGCCTCCCAAAAAACGAAAAAGTGCTCCGACTGCCGGCTGCGCACAAACGACCATCGGCTATCGCCCCTCAGCATATTCATTGTCGAAAATTCGCGAGGCTTATAGTACTTCCCAAAATCCGGCACATCTGCCGTATCCAGCACGGTTACCTCCGGCGAGGGGTCGGGGTCGGGATCGGGGTCAGGGTCGGGCTTATCAGGATTAGCATTCCGGGCAACGTCTTTTTTATCGCAACCGGTAAAGGTGGCTCCTACGGCGCCGCCCAAAAAGAGCACCAGGAGCACGCGGAAGCATAAGCCAAGCATACCTGGCTTATGCTGTCTTCTCCGAGCATCAAGCGTCATCATAGCTCACAACTTTTTTGAATGGCTACTCTTCGGGCGCCGTAATGCTGAACGTGATGCTAAGCGTAACCGCCACGCCGTTGTATGTAATAATCATTACAATAGAAACGGTATTGCTTCCCGTTGCATCGGGATGGTTGCCGCCATACAGATACAGCTCGGTTTCGCTGTGGCCGACGCTGCACCATACCACGCTCTCGCTGCCCCATGTGGTCACGCTTCCGTCCGCTTTAATCCAGTAGCCGGGCACATCGGCCGTGTATGTCGGGGCTTCTTCCGGTACTTCACCCAGATATACCTTCAATTCTCCCGAAGCAATGGCCTGGTGAATCTGGTAAGTAGTCTTCTTGAAGGCATTGCGCAGCAGCTCTTTGATGTCTGCGCTTACAGTGGCATAGTCTTCGCTGTATGGCTTTGCGAGCGTAATGTCCTGCGTTGTGGATTCCGGTTCGCCGGCAGGCGGCGTTTCGGGGTCAACGTAGCCAATGACCGTAATCGCAATTTGGAGCATTTCGATTTTGTTGTTGGCCAAGAAACCGTATTTGACCGTTAGCTGGTCACCTTCGGCCAGCGTACTTGGCATTTGCCCGATTCCAATCTGGTTGTCGGCCAAATGCTCCTCTCCATACGATGTATATACTCTGGCATTATCGCCCCATGCGCCTACAAATCCGGTTGCCTCATACCAGTAGCCGTTGGGCGTAGAGGGTTCCCGCGCGTAGCTGCCATCTGCATTTACGCCAATAAAGGCCACGTCGGCCATTGAGTCTACGCCCAGGTCGCTTAAGGTCTGCGACAAGTTGAACTCAAGCGGGTTTGTTGTATAATCCGACCTTGGCGTAATGCTAATGCTGAGCTGCTGCGTATTCACCACGGCTGCCGTGATTTCTCCCGGCGCTTTGGCCGTAACGGTAATGACAACAGCCACCCGTTTTTCGTTGTACTTCAAGCATTCAATGAACGTAATCTCTTGCCCGTCGGTCAGGCGGGCGGGGAATTGCCCGACAACAAACGCTCCTGTTTCAGCGTCAAACTCGGCAAATACATACGCCGCATCGCCCCAGGTTGTAATGTCTCCGTTAGCATCCCACCAGTGCCCCCACGGAGCATTGGTATTTGAGGCGCCGCTCACGTCTTCGTGGGTAGTTCCCGAAATGGCAAAGCCCGTGAGGTCGCCCGGAAAGGCCTCGGCGATTTGGCTCAGTATTTCTTCTCCCGATAGGCCAAACAGCTCGGCAATTTTATCTATTTCGACGGCCACATCCGCAGACGCGCCCCCTCCCGTATAAGCCGTTTGGCTGATGGTGATTTCTGCCTCATACTCCAGCAGCAAGTCGGCATTAACTCTATTCAGCTGAGCATTCTTCAAGGAATCCTGCCGATTTAATTCGGCTTGCTCTTCCGGAGTCAATTCATGCAGCACAGAAATGTCCTTATTGTCTCCGCAGCTTGCCGCACCCATCATGACAGCGGCAAGGCCTACCATATAAAAAAATATCTTTTTCATTTCAGCATTGTTTTTTTAATTTACCATATACTTAGTCGCTGTATCCTTCATTCTGCTCAAACGAAACGTTTGCATTCACTGCCGAGAGCGGAATGGGGAAGTAATCCCAGTGCGTTTCGCTGGTAGCGTTCTTGCAAAACCACGATTTTCCGTTGAACACGTTTCGTCCGTCGGCCATTTTGAAGCGTATCAGGTCTTGGCGGCGGTGGTGTTCTCCCACAAACTCCCAGGCCAGGTCGTCGAGCAGGCCGCCTAAAATAATGTCGGCGCCGCCTTCGGAGGTGGCCGTGTAGGCAGCCGGGTACCAGTTGGCATAGCCTTCGCAGGTGTACTCCCGGCGCCCATAGTCGTAGCGGCTGCCGCCCTCCAAATCGGC
Organism: Prevotellaceae bacterium; assembly: GCA_031257655.1. Taxonomy (GTDB): domain Bacteria; phylum Bacteroidota; class Bacteroidia; order Bacteroidales; family UBA932; genus JAITMY01. The sequence goes on from JAIROF010000169.1 coordinate 13,027, forward strand.
CACCGTGCGGGTGGCTTTGCTTGGGTCGTCGAACGCGCGCGCGCGCACTGCGGTAACCAAATCGGCAGCAGCTTGCTTGTCGCGCCCCAGGCGGAGCAGGCACTCGGCTTTGATAAACATGGCGTCGGCCAGGCGGAAAAAGGCCACGTCGTTGCCGTACGTTCCGGCCGTTCCGGGCACGATTTCGCTTTTCACAAAGCGGTAACCTTCCTGCATGTATGCGCCGGGGTTGTCAATGGAGTGTACCTTCAGGGAGTAGTTCAGGTTGCCTGTTCCCGACCAGTCGTCGTCGGCAAATTTTATGGGGTCGCCCGATTGCGGGATAACATTTCCGGCTGCATCGGTAGTCGCTTTTCGCTGCTCTCCGCCTGTCCACGTATACCCCGAGCGCTTGTCTTCCGGGATGTAGCTTTCGATAAATTGGGGCACAGCGCAGCTGCCGTTCCAGGGATTGCCGTTTAAGCCGTAGGCTTCGGCGCCCGCGCCAAGCAGGCATTTATTTGACAGGTAGTTGTGGCTGGCGTTTACATTGTCGAGCGGAATGGCAAAAATAACCTCCGGCGAGGTAGCAATATCCGCCTTAAAGTTATCCAAGTAGTGAGGCGCCAAGGTGTAGCCCCCATCGGCAATTACTTCCTCTACTTCGGCTAAGGCTTTTTCGTAGCAGCTGTTGTCGCCGGCCTTAAAGTATGCGTTGTAGTTCAGGTAGAGCTTGGCGAGCACCATGCAGGCCGCAAAGCGGTTGGCGTAGCCGTGGCGCTTTTCCGAGCCGAGGTCATCTTTGATGGCATTTAACTCCGCTACGCAGAAATCAAACACTTCCTGCGGCGTGTTTTGCTTTGGCAAATAGCCCGCCTCCAGGTTTTGCGTTGTTTCTATGGGTACGTTCCGAAACACATCCAGCAGCAGGTAGTAGTTCAACGCCCGCATGAACCGCATTTCCGCCTGCTCGCTACCTGTTTCGGGTAGTATATCCAGACATTTATTGGCGTAGTTAATGCCGGAAAAGGCATAAGACCAAAATCCGTCGATATGTCCCTGCGAAGAATTCCATGAATGTTTGTGCATGGGAATGTACAAGTCGCCCCATCCGATACCGATACGCAGGGGGGTCATGTAGGTATCGCTGCATTCTTCCATCAGGTCGAAATATCCGTTCCACGACCAGTAGAGGAATCGCAGCTGCGCATATACTTCCCCCATCATGGAGCTTGTTGCATCCGGGTCGCTTACATCAATGGTTTTGTCCGTCAGCCTGTCGTAAACAGTTTCCTCCAAATCCGTACAGGCGGAGAATGCCAACAGAAAAGCTGCGGTAAGTCCTGTTGCTATATATTTCATTCGTTTCATAATTTATCGTTTTTTTATTGGGTTAAAAATTCATGCTAAGCCCCACCGTAAAGGAGCGAATGGTCGGGTATTTATCGCGGCTGTCCACGCCGGGCGTCCAGTAGTAGTTGGACACTTCAGGGTCCAGGCCGGAGTAGCCGGTAATGCAGAACAAATTTTGCCCCGACACGTACACGCGCGCCCGGTTGACGTATTTCTTTGCAGCTCCCTTTAGCGGGATGGTATACCCCAGGGTGGCGTTGGTCAGCTTCACAAAGTCGCCGTTTTCGAGCTGGTCGCTCCAAAAGCCCTGCACCATCGACCGCGCGAGCTGCACCTGCAGCTGTTGCCCGGTTTCCGGATCAATCACCGCTGCGCCTGTTTCGTCCACGGCGCCATGCCAGTTGGCGGCCGATTTCAGGCGGTTGTAGGCAATGGAGTTGTTTTCGTAAAAGCTGCGCTGCTGGTTTAAGATTTTGAAGCCAAACTGTCCGGTGAACTGCAAGCTCAAGTCGAAGCCTTTGTAGCGGAAGGTGTGGTTCCAGCCGGCATATACCTGCGGCATTCCGTTGCCAAGGCGCTGGCGGTTTGCTTTTTCGTTGTACTTTGTATCAAACTCTTTTACCACCCAGCCACCGCTGCCGTCGGATACTTCCACCAAAACGATACCGTTCTTGCTGACGCCAACGGATTTCAATCCCCAGTAATCGCCCAGCCGGCTGCCTACTTCCACGCAGTGGGTGGGAACGGTAATGGGTTCGCCCAGCCCGCCCCAGGCCTCTATGAAGTTGTCCGTTTCATACAGCTCGTTCTCCAAGCTCAGCAACTTGTTGCTGTTATGCGACAATGTCAGCGTAGTGCTGTATTCAAAGTCGCCGGTTTTTACGGGAACGGCATTAATCATCACCTCAATACCGTCGTTGCGCATTTGCCCCACGTTGGCCCGTGTCCAGCCATAGATGTTTGGCGGTACGGGTACGGCGTAGTCATACAGCAAGTCCGAGGTTGTTTTGGTATATACGTCTACTGCTCCACCCAGGCGGTTGTTCAGCACGCTCCAGTCTAATCCGAGGTTAAACTCCCGCGTGGTTTCCCATTTCAAATCGGGGTTGGGGTTTTGCGACACCTGCAAAGAAGGCGTCCATTTTCCGTCTTTGCTCAGATGCTTGCCGTAAGGGTCAAACGAAAACATTGTCAGCGACAGGTATGAATCTCCGGGAATAACGCCCGTAACGCCATATCCGGCGCGGAGCTTCAGGTTGTTGATGACGGGAGCAAGCGGCTTCATAAATTCTTCGTTGCTGACGGTCCAGCTTAAGGATGCCGACGGAAAAGCCCCCCATTTGTTATTGGGGCCAAACTTGGACGAACCTTCGTAGCGCAAGCTGAACAGCGCATTGTAGCGGTCGGCGTAGCCATAGGTGACCCGCCCAAAGAAGCCAATCAGCTTATTGTCGTTTTTATAGCTGCCCATGCTGGCCGTATGGTCTTCATCGGTCAGGTAGGTGCCTTCCCCCATGTTGTTGTACAAATACGCCTGCGTGGGGAAGTTGCCGTTGCCGGCGCTGAATCCGTCGTTCACATTATACAGGTAGCTGTAACCGGCCAGGGCCGATGCCCGATGGTTTTGCGCCGTAAAGCTATACCTTGACGTCAGCTCAACATTATCGCTTCGGCTGTTGCTCGACGATTTGGCCGCCCAGCCTTTGATTCCCGCCTTCTCCTGGCTGTAGAATTTGTCGGTGTAGTAGGTTTGGCCCTCGCCGGTGTTTTCCTTTATCGACAGCATCAGGTTGGTTTGCCATCCTTCGACGGGTTCAAAGGTCACATTACCGGTTACGCGCGCCAGCTGCGAACGAGAGTCCCCGATTCTTTCATCCTGCATGGATACCGGATTGTAGTATTCATAACGGCTGTACTCTTCGTAGTAGCTGCCGTCTTTGTTGTAGATGGGCGACGAAGGGTTGTGTATCAGCGCCTGCCGGTAAGCGAAGTTGTTGTCGTTATTTGAGTTGATGTGCCGGCTGTACAGCATGTTAATGTTGAATTTGAGCACGTCGTTCAGGGCATACTGGCTAAAGTCGAGCTGCGTCTTTAGATTCCGGCTGTCGCTTTGCCGCATAATGCCTTCCTCGTCGCTATACGTCACATTGGCGGAGTAGGTAGAAGATTTGGAGCCTCCCGTCAGGCTCAGCGAATGGTTTTGGGTATATCCCGCTTTGCGGGATATCGCAGCCAGCCAGTCGGTATCGTAACCTTCGTAGGAAAAGTTGGTGCGCCCGTAAATAATATCATTTGTATCCATAAAATCAGCTTTCTTATACCAGCCGGAAAACGACAGGTAGCTCGAATAAGTAGCCGCTGCTTTTGCCCCGCGCGTGCCCGTTTTCGTAGTTACGATAATCACGCCGTTTGCCCCCCGCGTGCCGTAAATAGCGGCGGCGGAGGCGTCTTTCAGCACATCAATGGACGCTACATTTTCGGGCGCTACGGTAGAGAGGTTGCCCTCAATGCCATCCACCAGCACTAAGGGCGACACGTTACCCATAAGCGTTGTTACGCCTCGAAGCATGATGCTGGACAAGGCATTCGGGTCGCCCGATGATTTCACAACGCTCAGCCCGGCTACTTTCCCTTTCACCAGCTCGGCCGCGTCGCCAATTTTCCCCACGCTAAAATCTTCGGATTTCACGCTGACAATGGCGCTGGTTACGTCGCCCTTGCGCTGCGTGCCGTAGCCAATCACCACCAGCTCGTCCAGCTGCTGGGCGTCCTCCTCCAGCGTGACCTCCAGCTGCCGGCTGCTGCCCACCGGCGCCTCCTGGGTTTTGTAGCCAAGAAAGGAGAAGACCAAAACGGAGCTGGGCGACTTGACGGTTATCGTAAAGCTTCCGTCGACGTCTGTAACCGTTCCGTTCGAGCTTCCCTTCTCGATAATTGTTCCTGCGGCGATGGGGGCGCCGCTTGCGTCTCGTACAACTCCCGAAACGGTTGCCGCCTGCGCCGGCTGTCCGGCTTCCGCAGCGCCCTGTGCTGCGGCGGGCGTAAGCGCGCCGCTTACCAGCGCAGCCAGCGTTATGGCTGCAATGCGCCGGATACCTTTCCGGCAGCTTGCATAAGGTTTGCTTAGTAGATTCATGATTTACACCTGTTTTTTTGTTTAATGAGCTAGTATATTTTGTTGCACACCGGAATATCCGCTTCGGGGAAGTACTGCAGGAGGAAGGCGTACATCTCCGGGTCGTAGGCCTTGAGCTTTTCGCGCCGGTTAACGCTGTTGTGCACGCCGTTTGGCTCGGCCGAATGGCGGTTGACGCTGAAAAAAGATTGCACCGCTTCGGCAAAGTACTCCTCCTTGTTGGATATGGCGTAGGTATTTTCCCAGAGGCCTTTTGCCCTGGCGCTGTTGAGCAGGGCTGTGAGCCGGTCGTCAACGTCGGGCTCCACGCCGGCAATGCCCACCATGTGGATAATGTGCGAAAATTCGTGGATAAGGATATTTTCGCCTTCGTAGCGGTCGCCGGGCAGGCAGATGAGGTTTTCCTCCCCGCAGCTGGCGCTTGTTCTATCCTCTGGGGCGCCGCCAAAGCCGCGCGTGCGCCGGTTCCAGTAGGCAACCTCCGCCTCCGTTTTTCCGAGATGCCAATACTCGGGCAGGTCGAGCGTCTGCTCCTTTTCGCCGATTATCATCACCTTGCACCCCTCCCTGCGCATGCAGGCGGCCACGTCGGGGCGCTTGGCGAGCATTCGGGGGATAATTTCGCAGGCGGCCAGCAGGGCTTCGTCCCGCACGTGCCGCGAGGCCACCACCGGGAAGCCGTCGGCGTCGGCATACTTCTTGTAAAACGAGGTGTCGATGCCGGAGCACAGCGCCTCGGGCACAGGGCTAACTCGCCCCTGCCGGCTCTCTCCGCATCCCGCGCACCCGATGAGGAGCGGAATGAGGAGCAATTTGGGTAGGTACGCTACTGTTTTCATGAAAGATTTTTTTTAAAAGTGAATTTATTTGTTTGGCTATAGGGAATTTCTAAAAAACTTTCCACTCTATCACGCCTCCGGAGTAGCCCCTCTGCGCCGCCTCCGGCCTTGTCCGGCCATCCTTGCCCGGGGGATTCCCGTCGGCCTCCGGTCGCCGGAGCTGCACCACCATCTTCAGCTCGGTGGTGGCTACCGGATCAAACGTCACCCTGTTGTACGCGTTCTCCTCCGTTCCGTAGGGCGAAGGGTTGCGCACCTCCTCCCAGCGGCTGCCCTTTTTGTACATCAGCTTCCACGATTCGGGCGCCCTGTACGCCACATCATAGTGCTCAAAGGCCAGCCAGTAAACCTCCACGGCCGAAACGGTTTCCGGGCGGCTGAGCTTATACCCCACGGATTCCACCGTTCCCCGCCTGAGCCACCACTGGTGGTAGGGAGTGTTGAGGTCGGCCGAAGACGTTGGCTCCAGCTGGTCGTTGTAGCCCCAGCCGCCCACCGTTTGGGCGGTGGAGGCAATGGTAGGCTCAGGCTTTACGGTGGCGTTTTCTGCGCGCTCCGGTATCCACACCACCATTTGCCCCCTCCCGCGGTTGCCCCACGCGCTGTAGGGAATGGCCTTAAACGTAAACGGCTTTTCGGCATACCCGCCGCCCGCCGCCGCTTTTTCGACTGTAAACGCATCGCCCGTCAGCGCTACAACGCCGTTGAGCGTGTTTTCTTCAAAGTGCGCATCAATTTTCGCCTCACGCGGAATGACAACGTCGAAAAGGTAATCCTTGGGCTGGTCGATGCTCTCCAGCGCGTAAAGTACAGGCCCCCGCTCCATAGCCAGTAGCCCTTTGTCGTAGGCAACGCTATCGCTTGCCTGCACTCTCCTTACCGGCATGTAGAGCGAAAGCGATACCTTGTCGCCTTTTTTCCATTCACGGTCAACTACGGCGTACCCGTTGCGGTTTTTTGGCGTTACCTTTTTTCCGTTTACGCTTACTTCGGCGGCCGGTGCGGCCGGGTCAACGTAGCGATACAAATCCGACGGCACGGGTTTGTTTTTCGCCCAGCCCGGAATGCGCAGCATTAAGGAAAAGCGTTGAGCTTCGGCAGGGTTAACCGTAAGCGTGATTTCGCCTTCCCATGGATATTTGGTTTCCTGCAATATTTCTACTTCGGTATTTTTCAGCTTAACGACGGCGTTTCCGCCTGCGTATAAATTTACAAAAACGCCCTGCGGGCTGGCTGCATACGCGTAGCCCGGGATGGAGGCCATAAAGCGCGTTATATTCCCCGGGCAGCAGGCGCAGCCAAACCACGCCTCCCGCTCGTGAACGCCGTGCGACGCCAGCGGGTTGTCGTAAAAAAACCTGTCGCCGCTCAGCGAAACTCCGGCCGTAAGCCCGTTGTACAAAGTTCGCTCCAGCACATCGTAGTATTTTGATTCGCCGGTAGCCAAAAAAAGCCGGTGATTCCAGAATACATTCGCTATCGAAGCGCAGGTTTCGCAGTAGCTGTTAAAGTTGTTCAGCTCATAGTTCGGCCCAAATCCTTCGCCCTGCGCCCGCGAGCCTACCCCTCCGGTGATGTAGAGCTTTTTGCCTACCAGGTTGTTCCACACCCGCTTTGCGGCGTTGAGCAGCGCCTCGTCCTGCTGCAGCACGGCCACATCGGTTACGCCCGAGTAGAAGTAGCCGGCGCGCACGGCGTGCCCCACAATTTCGTCCTGCTCCAGCACCGGCTTATGGTCCTGGCTGTATATCCCCGGCGGGCGCCCGTTGGAGAGGCGGCCGGCCTCGTCAACAAAGTAGCGCGCCTGCTCCACGTATTTTTTATCTCCGGTCGCGCGGTACAGCTTAACCAGCGCCATTTCTACAATCGGATGCCCCGACGGATACTTGATTTGCCCCTCCCCCAGGCCAAACGTTTTGCAGACCAAATCGGCGTTTTTGAGCGCCACATCCAGCAGGCTGCGCTTGCCGGTGGCCTTATAGTGGGCTACGGCGGCCTCGTAGAGGTGCCCGCTGTTGTAGAGCTCGTGGCTGTTGACCTTCTCCCAGCGGGATTGGCCCCACCAGCCCGACAGCCGCTCACACCGGTTGGTGACGCAGGTGGTCAGGTAGCCATCCGGCTCCTGCGCCGCCGATATCAGCGCTATCACGCTGTCCACGTAGGCGTCCAGCGCGGCGTCGTACCTCACCGCCAGCGAATACGAAGCCCCTTCGATGATCTTATACGGGTCGGTGTCATCAAAAGAAAAGTCGCCCCGGTGCTCGCCGCGCATTAGCCCGCCGGCTATGGCAAAGTTGTCAAACCGCCCGTTGACCTCGCACTGGCGAAAAGCCGACGAAATGGATACCGCGCGGTTAACCTCAATGCGCGGCGCCCAAAAGCTGTCCGTCAACCGAACGTCCGTAAAGGGAACCTCGGCGATTTGGGGGAAGCGCTCGTGCCCAACCTCCGGCCTGCACGCGGCCAGCAACGCTACCAGCAGCGGCAATGCCGACATGGTTACCAAGCTTGCCATATTTCTACGCCCTGTATTTCTACGCCCTGTGATCATGCTTTCTTTATGCTTTTTCTTCTTTATTTTCTTTTCTTATTTACTTTTCAGCGTTGCGCTTTGCGGGCAAATTCTACGTCGGCTATACGCTGCCATCTGACTTTTGCTATTTACGCCCGCGCCATAAAAATTATGCAAAAGAAGCCATTCGTTTTCACAACAAATAAAACGATAGTCCAAAAACACAACAAATTTGTCATGCCGCGACTATTTTTTTAGTATTCCGTATGATTTTTGCATTTTTGGGGGGGGATGCCATCAAAATTGCTGTGCGCTGAGAAAAAGGGGGGAAGGGAAAGGAGAAAGGGGGATTTAGGAGGGCTTCGTAAGCAAAATGTAAAATGGCTCACCGGCGCTTTTTTCATTACAAAGCGGTTAATTCAATGAGGTAATGCGTCCCCCATTAAGCAAAGCCCAATAAAAAAAATAGCAAGTTGCTAAAAATGAGCAACCTGCTATTTTTTCGTGTGAAATGCTTTAAAAACCTGCCAACATTTCGATTGCCTCATTGAGACCGCAAACGATTACGTTTTCTTTTATGAGATAGCTATCTGATATTGGCGCTACTATAAGTGATTTTTGCGGTTGAATGGCTTCTATTGCGTTCCAAAAACCTTTTGTAAGCTGCGGCGTTACAGATGCTTTACACTCTATCGCAAATATTTTGCCGTTTTTCTGCAAAATGAGATCAATTTCGTCTCCTGTAGCGCTTCTGTAAAATGAAAAGCTATAATCGCCCAGCACGGAGCAAATATTTTCCACCACCAGCCCCTCCCACGAAGCGCCGAAAACAGGGTTGCTCATCAAATCGTTGTAGTTTTTTATTTGCAAAAGCTGATGCAAGATTCCCGTATCGCGCACATAAATTTTCGGCGATTTCACCAGCCGTTTTTTTACGTTTCCCTCAAATGGTAACAATGTGCGTATCAAAAAGGTCTGCTCCAACAAGTCGATGTAGCGACGAACGGTAGTATGAGCAATCCCCAACGATTCGCCCAGCTTGCTGCTATTCAAAACATTGCCGGACAGATGAGCAAGCATGGTCATAAAACGCCGCAGCTGCAAGGCAGGAATCTGCAAACCAAGCTGCGGGATATCACGCTGTACGTAAGTTCTGATAAAATCTTCCCGCCAAATTGTACTCGCCTCATCATCTTCGGCCAAAAAGCTGTCGGGATAGCCGCCTCTACTCCAAAAACTTACCATGTCGAAATGGGAGAGCTGCGCCTGCAGCTCATCAGCCGTAAAAGGCGAAAGCTCTAAAATTCCAATTCTGCCGGCTAAACTTTCGGACGTTTTTTGGATAAGCTCCTGCGAGGCTGAGCCAAGTAGAATAAAACGTCCGGCACGACGGTCGTTGTCTATTTCGCTGCGAAGGACAGAAAAAAGTTGCGGGACAAGCTGTATTTCATCCAAGCAGATAATCCTATTTTTGTTGGCTTCAAAAAACAGCAATGGCTCCGTCAGCTTGTTCAAATCTGCCGGATTTTGCAGATCGAGGTAGCGTAAATTCGGCTCCTTTGCTGCCAACATCTTAACCAACGTGGACTTTCCGCACTGACGCGGCCCCAAGATTAGCGTCGCAGGATACCCTCTTAACCGCTTATAAACATCAGCTTCTAAGCGTCTTAATATCTTATTTTGCAAATTGTGCATAGCGTGTTCAATTTGCAAGCAAAGGTAAACGTTTTTCTGATTTATCGCAAAAGCTGTTGGCTAATTCTTTCCTCTGTAAAAAAACTTTTTTCATGCATGCGCTTGGAAAACCCGAGTTTTTCATGTACTTTTGCAGCCATAACTTCACATCAAATACAATTAATTATGGCAACAGCAGCTTATAAAAAAGAAACAGATAGGGTAATGGACTTTATTTGTGAAACAAGAGAAGGTAAGTACACTGCAGAAAAACCTGATTTAACGCAGATTACTTACTCAAGAATGGTGATTCAGGAAAGTGATGCTTCAAATGTTTTTGACGATTGTCCTGAAGAAGTTTTTTTGTATGGAATATCTGGCTGACTTCTTCATTGGCCCCAGTATTAGCGCCGCAGGATACCATTTTAACCGCTTATAAACATCATATTCTAAGCGTCTTAACACCTTATCTTGCAAATTGTGCATAGCGTGTTCAATTTGCAAGCAAAGGTAAACGTTTTTCTGATTTATCGCAAAAGCTGCCTTTGTTTTTTTATACTTCTCACTCCCTAACCCGAATAAGCCGTAACCAAAAAGGGGAAAAAACATTAGGGAACCTCTAAAAACCCCAAACTCTGCGTTACGCTCCCTCGACAAAATGCTCATTTACTTTATAGTAAACTCCGCTTTTGCCTCAGTCGCAAGCCTTGATTTTGGGGTTTTTAGAGGTTCCCGTAACGCAAATAAGGCACGAAGTACGGCTGTTGCCCACCAATCTTTTTCTAAAACGACTTGCGAAACGCCCGTGCGCCTCTACAGCGCCATGCGCTACCCAAAATTTTTGCCGAAAATTTTTGTTCCCCTGCGCATGATTCGGAAGATTTTATGCTAACTTTGCAAAAGTTATTTCCTCATTTCTCTCCAAAAAGATGCAAAGCATACAGCATATATCTTTGCCTTTTGCAACCAGCGGGTGGCGTATGCGTCACGCTCCTTTGGCGCGCGCAGGGCACGCGCGCCGCTGCACCCCAACCCCCGCCTCAACGATTTCCGCACGCCTTCGCGCCTCGCGCCATCCTGCATTCTGCATTCTGCATTCTGCAGGGGAAGCACGCTCGCGCCTCGCGCCATTTTGCATTTTGCATTTTACATTCCCGCAAGGGAAGCACGCCTTCGCGCCTCGCGCCATTTTGCATTTTGCATTTTACATTTTACATTCCCGCAGGGCGTGCACACACACACACACACACACACACACACACACACACACACACACACACACACACACACACACACACACACACACACACACACACACACACACACACACACA
>JAIROF010000175.1 GCA_031257655.1 Prevotellaceae bacterium
TAAGACATCGACATTATTGTACTCCCGACATTATTTTGCGACAGTAATATTTTGTGCCATGATTTACATAAATAATTCTATATGAGCAATATAATGTTCGTCAGGTCAGGAGTTCTGAGATTTGGAGAAAATATTCTAAATTTGGCGCCAGGTAATGTACCTAAAATGTACCTGCATGCGAGTGCACCTGTGTATATGCTCGTGCACCTATTTGCATGCAAAGTGCACCTCAAAAAATCACGGCTCAGGCAGCGGTATGCGTAGCATGGGCTGCTTACTTCAGCAAGCGCTTCAGGATGTTTTTCACCTCCTCCGGCGTGGTTTTGACGGCCAGCAGCACCCCCTTGTCGTCTACCAGGAAGTCGCCTCCACCGGCGTTGCCTATTCCGTATTTTGCCCAGATGCCGTGCCGGTCGTTCAGCTCCAGCAGGGTTACCCAGGGATATTTTACGTTTTGTAGCGCTGTAGCCATTGATTCCTTACTTTTTTCGCGGGCAACGCCTACCACCGTAAACCCTTTGTCCTTGTACGCTTCGTACACCGGTATCATCTCCCTTCCGTGCCGGATGCAGGGGCCGCACCACGACGCCCACAGGTGAATAAGCGCTACTTTTCCGGCTATCAGCTCCGAGAGCTTCACCTCCTTGCCGTCGGGGCCTGCTGCCGTAACGTCGATGTACGGGTTTCCCACTTTTACGGACGCCGCGCTGACGCAGCTCTCAATCGCCGCGCTGTAGGGATGGTTGGGGTATTTGCTTTTGTAAACGCTGCTGTATATGGCGAGCATCGGGGCAACGTCGCTCTGGGGTTGCGCGGCAGCCTGCCGTATGCTTGATACCAGCAGGTCGTATCCTGCAATGGTGGCGTTTTCTTTTGCGTAGGCCAGCGCCATGGCGGCTCTTTTTTCGGCAATAGCCTTCGCTTCATCTTCTAGCGCGCTGGCCTCCGGCGTCAGGGTTTTTCCCGCATCGCGAAGCTGCAGGTATTGCCGAAACAATGCAGATCGCTTGGGGTTGTCCACTGGCAGGGCGCTCATTTGTTTTTCCAGCTTGGCGGCTTGGGCGGTGTAGTACTTTCCTTCTTTTTCCAGAAGCGCTCTTTTTGCATTCAGCGAATCGTATAGCGGGTAGATTTTATCGTCCATCGCTTTTTTTGCGGCCTGCGCCTCCCGGTTGAGCGCCCCTCCGCTGATGGCGGTCTTTTCCCATTCGCCGGATGGGTATAGCGTAAAGTGCACTTCGCCCTGCTCGGCAAAGAAGAGGATTGGTCGCCATGCGCCATTCCAGAGCTCGTCGCAGAATATCAGCTCGCAGGCTTCTTCGTGTTCGCCATGCAGGGTGTGCTCAAATTTGCCTTCGCGGATGGGGATGTACGCCACCTTTGCGGAGCGAAAGTCCTCCCCCCGCTTGAGCAGCGCTAAGCGGCTGCTCTGCGGGCGGTTGATGACCTCGCCTTTCAGCGTGCACCGGATGGCGGCGGGGGGGGATTTGGCGGCGTAGAGCCGGATGTTTTCAATGCGAAAGTCGCCCGGCTGGTCGCCTTCGACGAAATCCACGTGCTTCTCACGCCGGCTTACCGGCTCAAAGCGCAGCGTAAAGGGCACATGTCCCGATGGCGGCATGGCGACTTGCGCATCCAGCTCGAAGTTTTCGCTGCCAAGCAGCTTATACACCCTGCTGTCGGCGCCTTTGAGCACCGTGCCCGATGCAATCCGAATCCAGCTGCCGGGGCTGTGGTAGGCGTCCACGTGCAGAAGGGTTGCTGTGTCGGCAAGCACGATTTTGGAAATTGCCAGCAGCTCGGTATTGCTGCTGTCGAACGCGGGGTTGTCGACCACCCGCTCGCGGCTTTGCATGCAGCCTGCAGCCGATAGCAGAAGGGAGGCCGTGAGCAGGGCGCGGCATGGCATAAAAGAGATTTTGGTCATGATTCTTGCGTTTTTGGAGGTTGGGTAAATGTGCGGTTATGATTTTTTCTCAGCCGCTATTTTGGGCGTCGGCTATTTTTGTTGGTAACCGCAAAGCTACATAAAAGCCGTGTGTTTTCCAAAATCTTGCTAAATCTGCGCCAGCTGCGCGGTAGCCGACAAAAAGTGCAATATTGCATTACCGCAATAGAAAACGGCTGACAACCCGCAACGATTCAGCAGTAGCTGTCAGCCGTCATGAAATCAGGCTGCAAAGGTAGTACTAACCGCACAAAACCCATGCCGAGCGCAGCATGTCGGCCTGTAAAATTCAAAATTTTTCGCCGCCCTTCACCTTTTTCACCGCCTTTTTGACCAGCGTTGCGGGGTCAATTTTTTTGCTCACCTTAATGTTGTCGAATCCCTGCCCGAACACGCCCATGATGCTGCCCACGGAGATGAACGCCTGCGGGTCTTCCTCCTTCACGATGCGGTAGATGTTGTTGGCTTCGTTGCGCCGCGCGAGGATCATGAGCAGCTTTTTGTCCTGCTTGGTGTACCATCCCGTGGCGTTGAGCAGCGTAACGCCGCGGCGCTGCTCGCCCACGATGCGGTTGGCGATGGCCTCGTAGCAGCTCGAAAAGATGAATATCTGCACCGACTGCTTGTTGCCCGACAGCACCAAGTCCACGCAGTACGAAAACAGCCCCATGATGATGTACCCGTACACCACCTTTTCGATGCTGTGGTAGAGCAGGTAGGACGAGCCGATGATGACCAGGTCGCAGTACAGGAAAACGCGCCCCACGCTCATGTTTCGGTACTTGGTGATGATCATGGCCACGATGTCGGTTCCGCCTGCGCTTCCGCCCTGCGTAAAGGCAATGCCGACGCCCGCGCCCGTGAGGATGCCGGTGATGATGGCGCCCAGCAGGGGGTCGCTCACGTGCGGCGCACCGGCAATGGGCAGCAGCTTGAGCAGGAGCGTTATCGCCAGAATTCCGTAGATGGTCTTAACGCCGAAGTTGCGCCCCAGCACGATGAACGCCAGAATGACCAGCGCCACGTTGACGGCAAGGTAGGTGTAGCTCACGGGGACGCCCGCCGCGTAGTAGAGCAGGGCGCCAACGCCGCTCACGCCACCGCCCACAATGGCGGCGGGGAGCATGAACTGGTTGATGCCCACGACGTACAAAAACAGCCCAAAGGTGATGATGGCGTATTCGCGCGCCATGCGCGCGCCCTTTTTTAGCATACGATGTTGATGATTTTACCCGGTACGTAAACAAAGTTTTTCAGCGGCTTTCCGTCCAGAAATTTTGCCATGTTGGGGTCTTCGGCCACCAGCCGCTGCGCCTCCTCCTTGCTGAGGCCGAGCGGCAGCTCCTTTTTGAAGCGCAGCTTGCCGTTGAACGAAATGGGGTAGGCAAACGAATTTTCGGCCAGCATTTCCGGGTTCAGCTCGGGGAATGCCGCGTCGCAAACGGTGGAGGCGTGCCCGAGCGCCTCCCAGAGCTCCTCGGCAATGTGCGGGGCAAAGGGCGCCAGCAGCACGGTGAGCGGCTCCAGCACTTCGCGCTTGCGGCACCCCAGCTCCGTGAGCTCGTTTACGCAGATCATGAAGCCGCTCACCGCCGTGTTGAACGAAAACGCCTCAACGTCCTCCTGCACGCGCTTGATGATTTTGTGCAGCGCCTTCAGCTCCTGCGGCGTGGCTTTTTCGCTGCTCACCGCAAAGCCGCTGCGCTTGTCGTAGAAGAGCCGCCAGAGCTTGCGCAGAAAGCGGTGCACCCCGTCGATGCCGTTCGTATCCCAGGGCTTTGACAGCTCCAGCGGGCCGAGAAACATTTCGTACAGGCGCAGCGTATCGGCGCCGTACCGGCTCACCACGTCGTCGGGGTTGACCACGTTGTACATCGACTTCGACATCTTCTCCACCGCCCAGCCGCAAACGTACTTCCCGTTTTCCAGCAGAAATTCGGCGTCAGCGTAGTCGGGGTTCCACTGCCGGAACTTTTCCGTATCCAGCACGTCGTTTTGCACTAAGCTGACGTCCACGTGGATTTCCTGCACCTCGTACCGGTCTTTGAGCCCCAGCGAGGCGAACGTATTGCTGCCCGCCACGCGGTACGCGAAGCTCGAGCGCCCCTGTATCATCCCCTGGTTGACGAGCTTTTGGAAGGGCTCGTCCTCGCACACTTCGCCCAGGTCAAACAGGAACTTGTTCCAGAACCGTGAGTACATCAGGTGCCCCGTGGCGTGCTCCGTGCCGCCGATGTAGAGGTCAACGCTGCGCCAGTACTCGTTTTTGGCTTTGTCCACCAGCCGCTCGGGGTTGTGGGGGTCCATGTAGCGGATAAAGTAGGCGCTGCTGCCCGCAAAGCCCGGCATGGTGCTCAGCTCGTAGGGGTACTTTCCCTCGTACTTCCACTCGGCGGCGCGCCCCAGCGGCGGGTCGCCGGCTTCGGTGGGGAGGTACTTGTCCACCGGGGGGAGCTCCAGCGGCAGGGCATCCGGCGGCAGCGGGTGCGGGATGCCGTCGCGGTAGTAGATGGGGAACGGCTCGCCCCAGTAGCGCTGGCGGCTAAAGGTGGCGTCGCGCAGGCGGTAGTTCACGCGGGCGGAGCCGATGCCCAGCTCCTCCACCTTCTTTACGGCGGCAGAAATGGCATCCTTTACCTGCATTCCGTTGAGGAACCCGGAGTTCGCCATCACGCCCTCCTTGGCGTCGAAGCTCTCTGCGCTCACGTCGCAGCCCGCTATGAGGGGGACAATGTCCAGCCCGAAGCGCTTTGCAAAGGCGTAGTCGCGGCTGTCGTGCGCCGGCACCGCCATGATGGCGCCGGCGCCGTACCCGGCGAGCACGTAGTCGCTCGTCCAGATGGGGATGGGCTTGCCGGTGAACGGGTTTTCGGCGTACAGGCCGGTGAACTTTCCGCTGATGTTCTTCACCTCGCTTTGCCGCTCGCGCTCCGAGCGATTTTTTGCCCAGCGCACGTACTCGGCGACCTCCGGCGTGGGCGTAAATTGGGAAAAGATGGGGTGCTCGGGGCAAACCACCATGAAGGTTGCCCCAAAGATGGTGTCGGGGCGCGTGGTGAATATTTCGAGGGAGGCGCCGGGGGCGAGCGTTGGCGCCTTAAAGCGGACGTTGGCGCCCGTTGACCGCCCAATCCAGTTGCGCTGCGCTTCCTTGAGGCTGTCGCTCCACGCCAGGCGGTTTAGCCCGTCGAGGAGCCTGTCGGCGTAGGCCGTAATGCGCAGGTACCACTGGCGCATGAGCTTTCGCTCCACCGGGTGGCCGCCGCGCACGGACAGGCCGTTGGCCACTTCGTCGTTGGCGAGCACCGTGCCCAGCGCCGCGCACCAGTTCACCATGCCGTCCTTTTGGTAGGCCAAGCGGTACTCCATGAGGGTGCGGTGCTGCGCGTGCGCGTCCATGCCGCGCCACTCGGCGGCGGTAAACTTCGCGTCGGGGTTGCCGCACGCGGCGCAGACGCCGAGGTTGCCGCTTTTCTCAAACGCCGCCACCAGCGCCGCGATGGGCATGGCCTTTTGCGCGGCCGTGTCGTAGTAGTGGCTGTAGAGGTCGATGAACGTTTTTTGCGTCCAGCGGTAGTAGTCCGGCTCGCAGGTGCGCACCTCCCGGTCCCAGTCGAACGAAAATCCGATTTTGTCCAGCTGCTCGCGGTAGCGCGCAATGTTGGCGTTGGTGGTGATGCGGGGGTGCTGGCCG
The DNA here is from genome assembly GCA_031257655.1 of Prevotellaceae bacterium. GTDB lineage: Bacteria > Bacteroidota > Bacteroidia > Bacteroidales > UBA932 > JAITMY01. The sequence continues at coordinate 5,643 of JAIROF010000175.1, forward strand.
GTTTGTATGGCGTACTGCTCGGCGGGCAGCCCAAAGGCGTCGTAGCCCATGGGGTGCAGCACGTTGAAGCCGCGCAGCCGCTTGTACCGGCTGTAGATGTCGGAGGCAATATACCCCAGCGGATGCCCCACGTGCAGCCCCGCGCCGGAGGGGTAGGGGAACATGTCGAGAACGTAGTACTTGGGTTTAGCCGAATTTTCTGCGACCTTATAGGTCTTGTTTTGCCGCCAGCGCTGCTGCCATTTTTTTTCTATCTCAGAAAAGTTGTAGTCCATACGGTTTGGTGATGAAATTTTTCTGCGAAGGTAGCAAAAATGCGGTGTTTAACGAAATTTACGGGCAAAAATTCTACAAATATGGAAGAAACTTCGTATATATATACATTTACGCGGTAGGGGGGGGTGCGCGCCGATTCTCATTTTCGGATTGCGTTGCTGCGCTGGCGCTGGCGGCATTGGCACCGGCATCGCCGGATTGCGTTGCTGCGCTGGCGGATGTCCGCAGGTCAACGACCTGCGGGGTAACACGCCGCATTGCGCCCGGCCTGCAAGGCCGGACAGCCGTAATTTTTTTTAGGAAACCTCTAAAAGCCCTAAACTCTGCGCTACGCTCCCTCGGCAAAATGCTCATTTACTTTAGTAAACTCCGCTTTTGCCTCAGCCGCAAGCCTTGATTTGGGGATTTTTAGAGGTTTCCTTTACCCTATGCACCCAAGACGCACGCAAATACGCTATCTTTCCGCTGTAGAAAATTTTTTTTATCCGTGCGCTTGGAAATCCGGGATTTTCATCTAATTTTGCCTTCGATTTATTTACAAAATTCTGCGAATGAGCTGCAACAGTACCAATACCGCTGCAACGGATAGCCCTCACTGCCCCTCAAGCCTTGTGCGATGCGGGGTTACGGCGTCCGCCATACCCGCTCCCTCCTGCCATTTTGGCGGGAGCGCGCGCGGCGGGAGCGCGTGCGGCGGCGGTAGCGCCGGTCATCTTTTCTGTGCGGTAGCGGTAGCGCCGGGCGGTTGGCTGCGCAGGGCTTTGCGTTGCTCCGCCCCCTCGTCTGCACTCAGAAGGGCCGCAGCAGGGGTGGACGTGCACGCGCACGCGCCGGCAATTCATGGGAATAGCGCCTCGCGCCATTCTGCATTCCCGCAGGGTGCATACTCCCGTGCGCCACGCGCCATTTTGCATTCCCGCAGGGTGCATACTCCTGTGCGCCTCGCGCCATTTTGCATTTTACATTTTACATTTTACATTCTGCATTCCCGCAGGGTGCATATTCCTGTGCGCCTCGCGCCATTTTGCATTTTGCATTTTACATTCTGCATTCCCGCAGGGCGTGCACACACACACACACACACACACACACACACACACACACACACACACACACACACACACACACACACACACACACACACACACACACACACACACACACACA
>JAIROF010000194.1:0-10000 GCA_031257655.1 Prevotellaceae bacterium
TGTGTGTGTGTGTGTGTGTGTGTGTGTGTGTGTGTGTGTGTGTGTGTGTGTGTGTGTGTGTGTGTGTGTGTGTGTGTGTGTGTGTGTGTGTGCTTCCCCTGCGGGAATGCAAAATGTAAAATGTAGAATGTAAAATGGCGCGTGGCACGAATGTGTGGCTGCACCTGTATCTATAGCTGTGGTTGGGTTTGTGGTTGGGGCGCATGGCAATACGCCCGCGTGCGCGCGCGTTACCCTCAAAATGGAAGATGGCGGAGTAGAAATAGAAATGTGACAGGCCGCATTTTGAGCACAAGCTGCATAAAAATTCTTTTGAGTTGCCGGCGCACAGGCGGAGGCAGGCAAGGTGAGCTCACGAGCGCTTGCGAAATTTGCACGAAATGAATTGTTGCGCTCTGCCGCAAGCATGGCATCCGCACCCAGCTGCCGTCCATGCGCCGCAACCCCCGCAAGAGAAGCCGAAGGCTGCTCCTGCGAAGTAAAATTTTTTGTTGCTTTGCCTATGCTATCGTACATCGCTCGCATCATTTTGTAAGTTCACATGGTTTTGTAATAAATTTCAGCTGCAAATCTAATAAAAATTTTTCACCGATCAAACTATTCCGATTTTTTTTCAAAATTTTTTTATCCCCGCCCATTTTGGGGGAAATAGCACCTCGCCTATGCGAGCGGAACAGGCTAAAATTGACGGCATTTTTTCCTGTTCGGCCGTCTGCCGAAGTGAAGATAGCTCGCAGCTTGTTTTGCGGCCATTTTGCCGCCTTATAGAGCGCCTGAGCAGCCCGCAAAAAAAACGTTTTCGCCGCGCCGGATTGTGGCAACCTCCAAAAACCCCCAAACCCTGCGCTACGCTCCCTCGGCGAAGCGCTCATTTACTTTAGTAAACTCCGCTTTTGCCTCAGCCGCAAGCCTTGATTTTTAGATGGTGTCCGTGTTTGATTGATACAATTCGCAAACGGGTGAGAATCAACGCAGCTGCATACATTGTGGAGGGGGCGAAAAACCTCATTTATACCTGATTTTTAATTGCTTACGAATCATATCAATCAAACATGGACCCTGCTCATTTCTTCGTCCCAAAAAGCAAGCGCCCAGTCGAAAAACTTGTCCTTTTCGCGAACGTCATACGCATGGCCACGCAAAAGGATTCTTCTATTTTTATCCGGCTTTACGCCGGACAGCTCCATCGCCTCCTCCGGGCAGCGCTTCAGGTATTCCAACATGCCGAAGCAAGCCTCTTTCTTATCCAGCGCTGCGTCCGATACAGCAGCAGCCCTGTGCCCGCGCAGCTTCCAATACTTGTACACATCGCGCGCGTAGAGAAAATCCTTTTCCTTTTTAACCGGATTTTCCGAGTGCTGCATGAGCGAACAATTTTTGCGATACTCCATCCGGGCATTCAGCTCCTCAAAAGTATAGCAGCTTTGCTCCATGCTTTCGAGAAAATCGCCGATTTGCCCGCCGTTCAAAAACAGGCAGGTGAAAAATACAGCGCCGGTAAGGCTCAACCTGGGGGTTACTTTTTTCACGGTGTAAACACCTTCGCTGATTTCCATTTCGACGAGGTTGATGCCTGCCGATCCTTTGTATCTTTCGGGGATGTTTGTTTTAGGCTCGGCGCACGCCTGCAGGTACAATCCGAGCAACATCTCGTTCACCTCCTCCAACGGTTTCCCGCTCAAAAGAATTTCATCATGGTCAACGTGCGACCAGTAATTTCGCAAGTCATACAGCAGCTTGATCCAATCCGCCAGCGTTTGGCAATTTCCGTTGGCGGCTGCCTCATCGTTGGGCTTTGTAAAGTAAGCCCCTTTGCCGTACAGCCACTGCAAAAAGTAAAAATGGCTAACGGCCGAATCGAAAAGCTCCATTTGAGCCTTAACATTGTCCTTGTTTTTTAGAGCGCCAATGACCGTGGCCCCTTTCGGAGTATTAGGAACGCTTCTTAACCATTCCTCCACGTTATCGGTTGCCAAATTCAAAAATACCGCCAAGGCGTTGCGGTACTTCTCTCCAACTTCTTTTTTCATCTCATGCTGTTTTTAAAGGTTATTGCAATACATCTTAGCTCAATAATGGCCAGCAGAATAGCATACGGAACATACAAGCCGAACAGCAGCCTTATGGAAATGCGCGATAGCCTGTACTTCCGCGCAATCGTTTTTGAGGCGCTGTGGATGTATTCGATTTTGTGGCTTGTCAGCTCGCCCGATAAGCTGTGCGCTAGCTCATCTTTGGAAAGCTTTGCAATATTTTCGCACCTGAATAAGCAGCTGCTTTCGCCGCTGCCTTGTTTTGCGCTACTTTTGCGCTTGCCCTGTTTTACGGGATAAAATGAAAGCAGCAAAGGGATAAGCGCTGCCGTTGGCGGAATGATTGAAAGGTAAAACCATAAGCAATGGCCGCCTTCCACCAGAAATGACAAAATGGTGGCAATCAGCCCGCCCAGCAGCGCCACAAAAACGCCATTTTTTGTTTCGATAAAGCTGAGCGATCCTTGCACGTATTCGTACAGCTCCTGAATATTTTCGCCCTGCGCCACGTTGCCCGATACAGGGCTGCTTGGCAGCGGGCTGGTTTGGATTTTTTGGGATTTTTTTGCAGGCATTTTTTTAAGTAGGGTATTTTATTAGCATTTGCGCTGTATTTATAGCTGCAAAATTATATTAAAATACCGGATTTCCAAACGCATGAGATGAAAAAAGAAGGGTATTCAACTTTCGCAAGTTGTTTAATTTGTTGATTGTAAATTGCTTATATTTTATTCGCTATTTATTGCGGGCAAAAATAATCTACAAAGTGAACGCATCTAAAAATATGGTAACTACTCAGGCAGTTTAATGTGTTGTTTTATAGGCTATTATGCCAACAGCATTTTTTACATCAGCCAAACAAAAAAAACATAACCGCCATATTATCAGCAACAAACAAAAAAAGCGCGCGAAAACACTCGAATCCAATGTTGAGAGTAAATATTAGATTATTAAAGCATTACAGCTACATGGAGCGCCTGAGTAGCAACAATTTTTTTATTTTCCGAGCAGCCTTGCGATTTCGCCTGTCCACAGCACCAGCGACGTAGCGCCGATGATGATGCCCCAATCGGCCAGCTTGAGCGGCGTTACGTTGAACATTTCGCCGCCAACCGTAACAATCAGCCACTGGCCAAAGAGGATTACCGCCGCAATGGCGAGGAAGCCGCTGCATTTGCCAAGCATTGCGAAAGCGGATTTGCCGGACATGAACGCTTTTGCGTTGAACATATTCCAAAACTGAAGCAGCACGAATATCGTGAAGAACAGCGACAGCTCGTAGGGCGAAAGCCCGCTTCCGGCGCCAAAATTGAAAAAGTTGGCGGCAAACGCTCTTACGCTAAAGTCGCTGAGCGAAGCAACTTCGGCGTGCTTGAAATACTGAACCAGCCCAAACAGCAATGCCACAAAGAGCATCCCTACCCCCAAAATGCGTTTTGCCATCGGCCTGCTGATAATATAGTCGGTGGTTTTGCGGGGCTTACTCTTCATGACCTGCTCATTGGGCGGTAGAGAGGCCAATGCTAACGCCGCAAAGGTATCCATGATCAGGTTTACCCACAGCATTTGCGTAACGGTGAGCGGCGATTCCGTGCCGAGAAACGCGCCGATGAGCACGATAAGGCACGCCGCCACGTTGATGGTCATCTGAAACAGGATAAAGCGCTGGATATTCTGGTACAGCGAGCGCCCCCACATGACCGCGCGCGAAATGCTGCTGAACGAGTTGTCTAAAATGGTAATGTCGCTTGCCTCCTTGGCAACGGAGGTGCCATCGCCCATCGAAAGCCCCACCTGCGCCACATTCAACGCCAGGGCGATAAGTCAACATTCCCGACTGTACGGTTTTACCCTGCAGTCCGTAACACAAGATGAAATCGTTACCGCCTTGCCGGTCTAAGGGATTGGCAAGTGAAACAATAGCATGCTTTTCATCGGGTTGCTCAACCGAGATTGCGTGTGAACCGCAGGAAACGGTCTGTACCGGAACCGGCGAGAGAATTTCTACTTTCATGTCAAAATCGGGCTGTTCGTCAATCAACTGTTCAATGGCTTGTTCTACCCATTTCTCACCTCCTTTGGAATATCGTGGTCCGACGGCGCTCGGATAAACAAATTCATAGATGGCATTGCAACACGCTACCGTTTCGGTGTAGTGCATTGTAACGTCTACCCTATCGCCTGGCATAATGTTGGCGACATCCATTTGGAAAACGTTGGGGCGATGCTGTTCGAGCAAGCTGGCGGTCTTTCCCTGTTGACGGGCTTCTTCAAATCCTTTTCTTGCTGCCTGTTTCTCTTTGACTTTAGCCTCGATAATCCGATCGCCAATGCGAATTTTCATCGCATAAACGGCTGCGCGTGTTGAACCTGCAAAGATGTAGGAAGCATCCAATTTCTTTTCATCTTCGTTCACATAAACTTGCTTTACAATTACATCGGCGATTGTGCCGTTAATTTGAACGTTCACTCGCGTAGCGACAAGTCTTACCTTTCCCTCTTCTTTTAGGGAACCTCTAAAAAACCCAAAATCAAGGCTTGCGGCTGAGGCAAAAGAGGAGTTTACTAAAGTAAATGAGCATTTTGCAGAAGGAGCATAACGCAGAGTTTGGGGTTTTTAGAGGTTCCCTTAATTTTCCAGATTTTGAAAAGTGAGAATAAGAGCGTTAGGTCAAATCGACCTGAAAAATCCGTGATTGTCCCTGTAGCGTCGCTCAGCTGAAGCAGCAGGCGCCGGCTACTGTTTTGCGCTATATATTTCGGTTATCTCCGCCTGCGTCAGCTCGCGGTTATATATGCGCATGTTATCCATTTTACCGGTAAAGCCGTTACCCAGCTGCATGTATGCGCTGCCTGCGGACGGGGCAGAGCCGCCGGTGAGGGTGCTGTAGTACGTGCCGTCAATATACAGCTTTCGGGTACGGGTAGAAGACTGGTACTGGTACGTACAGGTTAGCATGTGCCATCCTCCATCCAGCAGCAGCAGCGAAACATTTATATCAAAATAGTAGTAACGGAGGCTGCTGTAATACCCTCCCACTTTGCCATCCTGAATTTCCAGGTAAATCCGGTTACCTGCGCCAACGGTTGGGTGCGAAAAGACAACCGTGTTTCCCATAACGTTGAGCCAAACGTTGACGGTGTATTCGGTTTTTCCGTCAAATGGGCTTGTTGCTATCTGGAAGTAGGCATTGCTGCTGCTGCTGTTCAGCTCCAGCGATTTTCCGGCTATACCCGGGATGTTGGTTGACCACGTTGGCGTTCCGTCGCCCTGCTTTACGCCGTTGTACTCTGCTTTGCCCTGCGCTTCGCTGCAGCTTTCGCCATCAAAGGTGTAGTAGGCAACCAGCCCGCTCGATACTGCGGGAGGCTCTACGGTGGTGGTAGCCTCCAGAGCGTCGCCGTAGGCTGTCCCAAGGCTGTTGACGGCGTACGCCCGCACGTAGTATTTTGTTTTCGGTTGCAGTCCGGTTATTGTTGCCGTAAACTGCCCGGCCTCCGTAGCCGCCCCCCGGCTCACCTTTGTGTTGCCTGTGGTGGGCATAGTGTTGTTTGCAGCGTAGCAAAATCCGTGGTCGGCAACCCCTGCCGAGGTTATTGCCCCGAGCGTGGCCGTCGCGTCCAGCTGGTTGTGCTTGACGCTGGAGAGGCTGCTTGCCGTAATGGTGGGCGCCGACGCCGGCAGCGGCGTGGTGAAAAAAGTATCCGCCGAGTAGCTTACACCGCTGGCGGTTGCTGCGTAAGCTCGCGCATGGTAGGTGGCGCCGGACGACAGCCCGCTAAGGTTGGCGGTATAGCTGCCGGCGCCCGACCCCGCTACCGCTACTTTGCTGTTGGCAACAGTGGGGTTTGCCGAGCTGGCGTAGCACACGCCCCGCTCCGTGTAAGGGGGATTGCCTGCCGTGAGAATTACCGCCGTCACGCTGGCGCCGCTGGCGGTAAGGTTGCTTACGGTGAGCTCCCCAAAAGTAACGCCGGCGCTTTGGCTTGTGGTGAAGCTCCGCACGTCGCCATAAACGGTTGTGCTGCTGGTTTCATATTTGGGGTCTTTGGGGTTTTCTTTGCTTGTGCTGCCTTTATCAACAGTAGCTGTGCTACTAATCACGGCGTACGCTTTTACGCTGTACCTGCTATTGGCTTGCAGCCCGGCTACATCGAAGGAAAACTCTCCTTTGCGTTGTCCGGTCGTTTTTTCTTGCCGGAACACCAAGCCCGGGTTGGCGTCTTCCCACCACTCAACCCCGACGGATGCGAGACCTAGAGTAACCTCGTCTCCTTGTTCGTCAATGGACAGCGTTCCGCCAAGCACCGCCGAAGTGTCGGTAATGCTGTGCGGGTCTGCTGTAGAAAGACGCCCCTCTACGTAGTATTCTGTCAGGGTGCAGGAGGCTGCTCCCGCCAGAAGCAATGCTAAAAATATTGTCTGTTTCATAGCTTTTATGTTTTTGATGTGTTATTACTTGCCCCCAACAGCCATTGAGTAGGCAACGTTCCATGCCGGAATGAAGCTTTCGGTATGCACCGTCGTCAGGCCGGTTGTTTTGTATGATACGCCCCCTGCAAGGGTGAGCGTGCTGCTTTTAAAGCGAATATCCAGCCCCGCTAAAAAGGAGACGCCGGAAATCTTTTTAGGCCCCGCTATGCTCCAGCGCCCGTCGGACGTGTTGGCTGTTTCAACGTCTTCTATCCCGACAACGCCGTAGCTGGCCGATGCGTAGAACGCTTTGAACGGGTATATCCTTACCCCGGCGGAGTAGTGGAAGTAGGTTTTTGAATCTCCGCTCAGTCCGCTGCCAAACCCCGCCTCATAGCCCACGCCAACAACGCCGCCATGCCGCCCTGCAATGCCCATGCCCACCAGCTTTCCGTAGGTAACGCCGTTGCCCGCTCCCCACGAAAAGTAGTTATACTTCCATCTACCTTGCTGTTTTCGTTGCATTTTCTCTGTTTGCCTTTGCATTTTCGCCCTTTGCTCTGCCGTTTCCTGCCTTTTTGCAGCCTCCATTTTCGCCAGCTCGCTCTCCTCTTTACGTCTTTTCTCCATGCTTTTTTTCATCATTTCGGGATTTCCGGAGAATTTCAGCACGGCCTCCTGCGCTGCCAGGTAGATATTTTGGCTCAGGAACGTTTGGCTGCGCCCCATATCCTCCACTTCGGCAGTTTTTACGTCAATAATTTTGCACGTGATGTAGTAAGCGTTGTCTTCAAAAACAACGGTTATGCCGCACACGTAGCTTGCGCCCAGCTTTCGTCCAAGCTCGCTCAGCTGCTGGTCGTCCACCAGCCCCTGCGATTGAAACTTATTTTCCTTCAGCACCTGCTCTATGGCCTCGCGCTCAAGCACCACGTAGCTGCGGTTGCCAACAAATACGCTGCTGATTTCTTCCCGCACAACGGCCTTAAGGTTGGCCGAAACGTTGCCGTCGGGGTTGTAGATGGCAATTTTTGATTGCGCCTGCGCTGCCTGCGCTATGCCGGCTGCGCACATCAATAGGGTAATAATTTTTTTCATCTGTATCAATTTCTTGTGGTTAACGTGCAAATAGCTGCGTAGCTACGCTTTGTATGGCGGAGGATATGTTCTCTCTTGTGGTCTGTATGGTGCCCTGCTTTTCTACCATCCATGTTTTGAGCTCCACCAGCTTGATGGAGATGTAGTACCGTTCGCCCACAGGGATAACCATGATGACGCACACCGCGTCGGCGCCTTTGAACTTTCCCATCTCCACCAGCTGCGATTCGTCAGCGTACTGCGACTGCGTTTGGTACTCCTCAAGGAGCTTCTTGGTCAGGTTGCGGTCAACCGCGACGTAGCTTTTGTTGGCCACAATAACGGCGCTAACGTCATCAACAACAATCATTTTTCGGGCTTGTGAGAGGACGTCGCCGGCCGGCTCAAACACGGCGACCCTTTTTGGCGCGGCCAGCACGGTAACGCCCACCGCGCATAAAATCATCATAATTGCTACTCTTTTCATTTTTGTGAAATTTTAAAGATTAAAAAAGCTGTTCAAGAATCATCCGTTATCGGTGTTTACTTTACAATCAGGTTGTAGCTCAGCGATGTTTTTTGGCTATAGTACGCGGTAGCGATGTCGCGAATCGCGCTTAGCCGGGCCTTTTTGACGTTCGCTTCGAGGAGGTACATTTTTTGGCTATCCTCGTATTGCCGCAGCAGCAGGCTCCACTCTTGCCGCTCTTTTTCCGACAGCTTGCCTTCAATATCGGCAATCATGGCCTCTACGCTCCGGGAGCATTGCGCAGAAAAGTTGTCGATGGAGGCCAGCGTTGCCAGCGCTTTCATGTAAAAGCGCCCTGCGGATAGCGACCTGGCCTCGCGCAGCAGCTCCTCGCAGCGGTACGCCTGGTAGTCGGCAAAAATATCCTCGAGCTTCCGCTGCGCATGCGCGTAGCACGATACCGCTTCGGGGATAGCGGCGAGCATGGCTATGGCCTGCCTGTACTCATGACGCTTGGCGTGCGACGTGGCCTTCAGCGCAATGTTCCTGCAGTTGTCCGCGTAGTAGTCTGCCGTTTTTGTGCGCCCGTCGGCAACGAGCGTTCGCAGCGCCTCGTCGCCCGCCGAAATTTTTGAGATGAGGTCGCTAAGGGCCTTTTGGCGGTTAACCCCGGCGCCTTTTGCCCGCTTGCTCGCGGAGGCTAAGATTTTGCCGCTTTCCATGTGGCGGATGGTAAAAGAAATGTCGGCGGTAACCACCACCAAATTTTCCATGCCGCCCTCCACGAGCTCTTCGCGCTCAACGAAAAGTTCGGGATACATGATGATTTCCGACCCGCCGCTTGCGGCAGCTATGCCGGATTGCGCAACGATATCGACCATTTTTTGCCCCAGCCGCGCCAGCTGCGAAGCATTCAGGTGGTCGCTTTGGCGAGGCACGGCCACCGCAATGGCAATGCTTTCGCCGCTGCTCCCCGCCTGCCCGGCGGCGGCGGTGGCGGCGGCTATGCTTAGCAGCGCAAGGAAGATGTTTTTTTTCATGGTAATGCTCATTGTATGGTGATAAACAGCTTATTTCTATCAATAGTGCGCTTAACCTTCAGACCCAGCGACCGGAAGAGCTGGAGCATGGCAAGCCCAAACTTGTTGGGGTTGTAGCTGTTGCCCGTATCGGGGTCTCTTAGCGGGATGCGTATATCGTCAAATATCAGCTTGTACTCGCTCAGGTTGGGAGAAGTATACTGGTTTTTGTAGGCATTTTTTGCAACCCACTCCTCCACTTCGTCGGATAGCGGCATGTTGTGGGCGCCCACCTCCGACGACATAGTATATGCTGAATTTTCGCTAATGTTCACCTCCAAGTAGATAGACTTCCCATTGTCTGCTATTTCGGTGAACTTGGCTTGCATTACGTTTAAGAAATCCTCCATGCAGCGGTCAGCAGCCTTGCCCACCAGCACGCTCACATCGTCGACCAGGAAGCGCCCGCTTTCGCCAACTTTATTCGACAGCGAGCTCCCTGTGCCGGCGTCGTAAGCCGTCATGATGATTTTGGCGCTGTTGCCTGCCGAAGAAAAGCGCGCATCAATCTCTGCCTCCACGTATATATCGGCTGCGGATTGCTGTATGATCAGCGTTTTTATGTCGGTTTTGCTGTCGTCCGAAAGGGAGGCGCTACGCGCCATTGCCTTGATCCGAGCTGTAAAGTCAACCGTTGTGAACCCTCGGCTGTCAAAGGCTTCCTTAATTTTTGCAAGGGCAATCCGCTTGTTCACGTCATCCTCCAGAATAGTGCGGATGTCCTCGCCCTTTTTGGTGTACGGTATCACCATTATCTTAGGCTGAACGGCAGCGGCGGCGCCACCGCTTTGCGCCTGCAAATGCGCGACCGGCGCCCAGCACAGCATCGCCAAAAAAAGTTTACACGTCTGCTTCATTGCTGTTTATTCACGTTAAAGGTTAGTAGCCAAATTTTCGTATTACCCCATTCGCCTCAAGGTCGGCGCGC
>JAIROF010000210.1 GCA_031257655.1 Prevotellaceae bacterium
CCCACACACACACTCACACACACACACCCACCCACACACACACACACACACACACACACACACACACACACACACACACACACACACACACACACACACACACACACACAGGTCAGGTACTTAGGTGATATTTCAGCAAAGCCGGCAGCTCCTTACCCCCCACAATTTTTTTTGGGGGGCAGGGATTTTTTGCGCTGCGGCAACCCGATTCTCCATACTTTGCGCCCAACGCCATGAAACCGTATGCACTTCCGGCGCTGCTCCTTTTGGTGGCGATGGCGAGCAAGGCGCGAGCACAGGACTCCACGCCGGCGTGGAGCGGCTGCCGGCGGTTCCCCTACAGGCAGCAAATTACGCCGCTTGCGCTGATTACCGTCGGCGCGCTGACCCTGTGGAAGGGCAATGAGGAGCTCATCCGCTACACGCCGCACACCTACATCACCGCCGACGACTACCTGCAGTACGCCCCCATGCTGGGCATGTACGCAGCCGACATAGCCGGCGTGAAGGCGCAGAACAGCGCATGGGAGCAAACAAAATACCTTGCCCTCTCGCAGCTGGCGTGCGCAGCGGTGGTGCAAACGCTCAAGTACACCGTTTGCGCGCAGCGCCCCAACAGGGGAGCGCACAACTCCTTCCCGTCCGGCCACACGAGCGTGGCCTTCGTCGGCGCAGCCGTCATGTACCACGAGTTCCGGAACACCAACCGCCTCCTGGCCTACAGCGGCTTTGCCGTTGCCACTGCGGTGGGCGCCCTGCGCCAGACCAACCGGCGCCACTACATTTCGGACGTGCTGGCGGGCGCAGGCATCGGCATGCTCACCGTCAACATGATATACCACTTTGAGCCGCTCAAAGCTTGGCAGCCCTTCCCAAAATCCAGCTACCTCGCCCTCCTGCCCTACTATGACGGCAAGAGCGTGGGGCTTTCCTTTACCTTTGGGACTCTCCTGCGCTAAGCCCCGAAAGCGTAGCGTAGCGCCAAAAAAAGCGGACGAAATTAGCTGCCATCGCTTCGCTATCGCTGAAGCCCAACGCTGCTACCCCAGCTTACGCTGCACTCGGCATGGTTTTGTGCAAAAAAAAATAGCGCGGTAGATGACGCAGATTTAGCAAGATTTACGCAGATTTTATTCATTCAGCTTTCGCAAGTTGACCAACTATTGAATACGAATATTTTGCAATAAATTCATCTTTATAAAGCAATAAAAATCAACGTTTTGTGATATGCCATGCTGTTAGACCTCACCCCCGGCCCCTCTCCAAAGGAGAGGGGAGCAGGGACTCGACATTCGGCGTAAGCCTCACCCCCCTCCTTTGGAGAGGGGCCGGGGGTGAGGTCTGATGAGTAAATCAGCAAGATAGACAACTTGCGAAAGCTGAACTATTCATTTTCCCATCTTGCGCAAATCACAAAAATCTGCGCCATCCGGCGCGCTAAAAAAACAAATCGCAGCTTTCGGGACGTGCGGGAATAACGCCTATCAGCCCCAATTTATTTCAGGCCGCCGCCGCCCTGCACGTCAGCACAACAGCAAGGCTATATACCTGTGGTAAAGCAAGCTGCGCACCCTATTGAGCGCAACACATCGCCGCGTAAGCTATAGTTAATACAAAAAAGTACTGCCGCATCAGCCGCAGGATATACAGCTTACAATCAACATCTTACGCTATTTAACGAGGGCTTTTGAAAAATTCACGCCGTCCGTATACAGGAGTAAATATTTGTCAATAAATGTATTAAGCAGGTTTTCGTGGGCAAGCGTCCGCAGGGCGGCAGGCCGTACAATTTTTTTGAATTTTACTTATATTTGCCACTCCTATCCCCAAAACCATTTTACGATAGATGCTACATAAGCTGGCCGATATATTTGAGCGCTGGAGCGGAGAGCCGCTTGTTTCGTCAGCCGAGCTCACGCAGGCGGGGTCGAGCAGGCGCTACTTTCGCCTGACCTCTGCGGGCAAAGCTGCGGTGGGCTGCTACGGCAGCAATGCGCAAGAAAACATGGCTTTCATCTACCTCTCGCAGCACTTTGCCGCCGCGCAGCTGCCCGTGCCGCGCGTGCTGGCCACGTCGGCCTGCGGCACGTGCTACCTGCAGGAGGATTTGGGCGACACCTCGCTGTTTCAGCTCATCGCGGCAGGCCGCGAAACGGGAGCGTTTTCGCCGGACGAAAAGGCGGCGCTGAGCGCCGCCCTGGCAACCCTGGCAGCCGTACAGTACGAAGGGGCGCAGGGGCTCGACTTCGCGCGCTGCTACCCGCAGGCCGAGCTCGATCCTTGCACCATCCGCTGGGATTTGAGCTACTTCAAGTACTGCTTCCTTAAGCCCCACCTGGAGGATTTTGACGAGGCACGGCTCGAAGCCGACTTTGAGCGCCTGACGACGTACCTGCTATCCGAAAAAAACACCTGCTTCATGTACCGCGATTTTCAGTCGCGCAACGTGATGTGGCACAACGGCAAGCCCTACCTCATCGACTTTCAGGGCGGGCGAAAGGGGGTGCCGCACTACGACGTGGCGTCGTTTCTGTACCAGGCCAGGGCCAACTTCCCCGACAGCCTGCGCCGCGAGCTCCTGCAGGCCTACCTTGCGCAGGCCGCGCGCTACGCCCCAACAGACGCCGCCGATTTTGAGCACAAGCTGCCCGCATACGCCCTCTTGCGCGCGCTGCAGGTGCTCGGCGCCTACGGGTTTCGCGGCTACTTTGAGCAGAAGGCGCACTTTTTGCAGAGCATTCCCTTTGCGCTCGCCAACTTGAGCAGCCTGCAGGAGCGCTTGCCCGGCGAGCTGAAGATTCCGTACCTTCGGGACACGCTGCATCGCCTCGCCGCGCCACAGCAGGGGGAGGCAAGCGCGGCGCCGGACAAGCTGCGCGTGCAGGTGGTGAGCTTCTCCTACCGCCACGGGCTGCCCGGCGACAGCTCCGGCAACGGCGGCGGCTTTATCTTCGACTGCCGCAGCATCCCCAACCCCGCCCGGCAGGAGGAGCTCCGCCAGCTCACGGGCTTAGACCGCCCGGTGGCGCAATTTCTGGAGGGCAACCGGCCAATGGCCGAATTTATGCAGCACGCCTTCGCCATAGTCGACGCCACCGTAGCGCGATACCTCGAGCGCGGCTTCCGCCACCTCATGGTGTGCTTTGGGTGCACCGGCGGGCAGCACCGGTCGGTGTTCGCCGCGCAGCGCATGGCCGGGCACTTACGCAAAAAATATCCGCAGGTAGCGGTGGCCGTGAGGCACCGTGAGCAGGCTCAGCCGGGTGAACATAAAAGTATCACAACGTAAACCATTTATCGTATGAAAGCGTTAATTCTTGCCGCAGGGTTAGGTACCCGTCTCAAACCTTTTACAGACCACTCGCCCAAAGCGCTGGCCAACGTCGGCAACAGGACGCTGCTGGAGTACAACCTGAAAAACCTCGCGGCGCAGGGCGTTGAGGAGTTCATCGTCAACGTGCACCACAAAGCCGATATGGTAGAAGATTTTTTGCAGCGCCACCGCTGCTTTGGGCTGAAGATCGCGATTTCGGACGAGCGCCGGCAGCTGCTCGACACCGGCGGCGGCCTGAAGCACACCGCGTGGTTTTTTGACGACGGCAAGCCATTCCTGATATACAACGTAGACGTGGTTACCACGCTCAACGTGCAGCGCATCTACGCGCACCACCTCAAAAACAAGGCGCTGGCAACGCTTGCCGTGAGCTACCGCAGCGCGTCGCGCTACTTCCTCTTCGACGCCAACCACCGCCTGCACGGGTGGCGAAACGTGAAAACGGGCGAAGAGCGACGACCGCTCGCCGCCAACGAAAGCCTCATACCCCTCGCATTTGGAGGTATACACGTGGTGAATCCCGAAATCTTTGCGCTCATGAACGATTTTGGCGAAACATTTCCAATAACCGACGCCTACCTGGCGCTCGCCCCCCTGCACTGCATCGCCGGCTACGATATGCAGGGGGAGAAGTGGGCCGACGCCGGAACGCCGGAAAGGCTCAAGGAGGCGGCAAAGCTAATCGCTGGAAACCTCTAAAAACCTCAACCGCTGCGCTACGCGCCCTCGGCGAAGTGCTCATTCGCTTCACTTCCGTAAGCTCCGCGTTGGCCTCAGCTGCATGCCTTTTTTGGGGGGGGGGGCGAAGGCTCTCTACGGCCGCTGAGGTCTTTTTTTGCTGCCGAAGGCAGGGAAAGCTCCGGTTTTTTGCCCCCTCCGGCTTACGCCGCTACCCAGCGCTCATGGCCGCTCAAAAAAAAGAATAAGCCCGAAGCCAACAATTGTTGCGCGGTTTCAAAAATTATAGTATCTTTGCGCCCATAAAAGATTTCCAGGCAATGTCGCTACAACGATTTTATCGATTTTACTACTATCGGCACACGCACCAGCGGGGTTGAGCGAGTTTGTATTGGCTAAATCAAAAGCACGTATTACCGTAAATCCCGCACCCCACACGGTTGCGGGATTTTTTTTTCAAACCAAACCGTCAAACGCTAACAACATAAAGCATCGAAGACATGGAACAGGCAAAAAGAGTAGCCATACAGGGCGTAGCGGGCGCTTTTCATGAGGTTGCGGCCAAAAAATATTTTGGCCGCAGCATCGTAGCGGTAGAGTGCGACACCTTCCGCGCGCTGGCGCGACGGCTGGCCGCAGGCGAGGTAGACTTTGCGGTAATGGCCATAGAAAACACCATTGCCGGAACGCTGCTGCCCAACTATTCGCTCATCCACGAATTTGCCCTGAAGGTCGTAGGCGAGGTTTACCTGCACATAGAGATGCAGCTCATGGCGCTGCCGGGCGTGCAGCTGCCGCAGGTAGCGTACGTCCACTCCCACCCCATTGCCATTGCGCAATGCCGCGAATTTCTGGATACGCTGCCGCCGGAAATCTCCGTGATAGAGAAAAACGATACCGCCGAATCGGCGCAGCTGATTGTAAAAAATAAGCTCCACAATACCGCCGCTATTGCCGGAAGCCTGGCCGCCGAAATGTACGGGCTGCACGTCATCGCAAAAGACATCCACACCTGCAAGGAAAACTTTACCCGCTTTCTGGCGCTAAGCCGCGAGCCACGCCCAAGCATCGGCAACAACAAGGCCTCCATTTGCCTGGAGGTGGCGCACCGTAGCGGCTCGCTGGCAGCGGCGCTCGGCGTCTGGGCCAAAAACGGCGTTAACCTCACCAAAATACAGTCCATACCGATCATCGGAAAGCCCTACCAGTACAGCTTCTACATCGACCTGGAGTGGGACGACGCTGCCGCATACCAGCGCGCAATGACCGAGCTGACCTCGTGCGCCACCAACCAATACCTCCTGGGAGAGTACAAACGAGACAGGTGGGAAAACTAAGAACTAAGAACTAAAAACTAAAAACTAAAAACTAAAAACTAAAAGATGCGCAAGACGGCATAACCTCGCTCGGTGCAGCGTCCACGCTACGCCGGGCGGGGCGAAAACAAGCGCTACGCGGTATTAATCATCTTAATCCCATAAATCCCGTAAAATCCGAGTTCAGACAATCATCTTAATCCCATAAATCCCGTAAAATCCGAGTTCAGACATACCAGCGCCTTGCGCCATTAACCATTAACCATTAACCATTAACCATTAACCATTATTTTCGTCGTTTGCCTGCCTATGGTTACGATGTAAACGCCCGCTGCGAGGTGCGCAACGTTGATGATGGTAA
>JAIROF010000033.1 GCA_031257655.1 Prevotellaceae bacterium
TTGTTCCTTTGTGGTTGGAAAAATACCACGAAGACACAAAGAACACAAGGTTTTCACAAGGAGAATTTTTATTACTTTTGTGATTTGCAATGAAATATGCTACCTGAGTAGTTACAAAACTTCGTTTAAATTTATCCTCAATCTTTATTAGCTCTGCAAAATGAGAAAAAGAGAGATTTGATATAAGCTTAATTGGCGCTATCATTGGCTGTTCAAATGATATTTCAAATTCTTGGAACAGTGTCCCAAGAATTTGTTCGGGCAGCTGCAGCGATTCTTGGGACAGCGTCCCAAGAATTTGCGGATAGGCGACGTAAAACTGTCGGAAGCGCGACAACTCTGCGGTTGATACGTTTTTAAGCCCATGGGTTAGCAGCGAAGTAGAAATATTTTCCAGCAAATGCTCACCATAATTTGCCCTGTCTTCACCGTTTTGTTCATATTCAACAATATAGCATCCTATCAGCCAATTCCGCAATGTCAATCCAATGTTGATTGCTTTGACGGCATAGGCTTGAAGCGCATCGTGCGTTTGCCTGATATGCTGCGTGAGCTGCTTAAAATCCATAATCTTTTCAGCTTTTTGCCATTTCGATGGCCTTGTTGAGCGCTCCGAGCTTGCTGTTCACCTCGCGCAGCTCGTTTTCGGGCTTGGACTGCGCCACGATGCCCGCGCCGGCCTGGTAGTATAGCGTGTTGTTGCAGCTCACAAAGGTGCGGATGGTGATGGCCTGGTTGAGGTTGCCGTCCAGCCCGATGTTGCCGATGCAGCCGCCGTACACGCCGCGCGGGTGCTTCTCCAGCTCGTTGATGAGCTGCATGGCGCGCACCTTGGGTGCGCCGGAGAGCGTTCCTGCGGGGAAGGTGTCGGCAAAGAGGCGGATGCGGTTGGCTTCGGGGGAGATTTCGCCGCACACCCGCGACACCATGTGGATGACGTGCGAGTAAAACTGCACCTCCTTGTAGGCCTTCACGGTTACGCTGCGCGCGTTTCGGCTCAGGTCGTTTCGGGCAAGGTCTACCAGCATCACGTGCTCGGCGTTTTCCTTTGGGTCTTGCAGCAGCGCCTGCGCCAGCTGCCGGTCGTGCTCGTCGTTGCCCGTGCGGTGGATGGTGCCGGCTATGGGGTCGATGGTGGCGGTGGCGCCCTCCACCTTGAGGTGCGTTTCGGGCGAAGAGCCGAAGATGCGGTACGACCCGAAGTCGAAGTAGAACAGGTAGGGCGACGGGTTGACCGACCGCAGGGCGCGGTACACCTTAAAGTCGTCGCCCGTGTAGCGCTGCTCAAAGCGCCGCGAGAGCACAATCTGAAACACGTCGCCCCGCAGGCAGCGCCCTACGCCGGCCTGCACCATCGCCTTGTACTCCTCGTCGCTGATGGGCGAGGTGGCGCTGCCCTCCGCGTGAAAATCGTAGCTCGGGATGTTGCGGCTGTTGATGATGTACACCAGCTCGTCCATCCTGCTCTGCTGCCCTTCGGTGAGGTTTTCGGCGATGGCCATTTCGTTGTTCAGGTGGTTGATGGCCACCACAAAGCGGTAGAGGATGTAGGTCATGTCGGCTACTGGCGCGAGGGCGTCTTCGCGCGGCGCAACGGCTATCTGCTCAAAGTAGCGCACGGCGTCGTAGGCGGTGTAGCCAAAGAAGCCGTTGCCGCTGCCGGGGCTGCCGCCCGCCACCTCGAAGCGCCGGACAAACGCGTCGAGCATTTGCTGCTCGTCGCCCCGGCGCGCAACGGGCGTGGTGGCGCCGGTTCCGTCGGGGTAGGTGGCGCGCGCCCGGCCGTTGCTCACCGAAAAGGTGGCGATAGGCTCCACCCCAATAAAGGAGTAGCTGTTGTCGGCCGAGTGGTAGTCGGAGCTTTCGAGCAGCGCCGATTGCGGAAACATGTCCCGCACCTTGAGGTAGATGCCCACCGGCGTTTGGAGGTCGGCGAGCAGCGTTTTTTTGATGACGGTTAGCCTTGTCTTCATAAATTTCAAATGTTGGTTAATGTAGCAAAGTTTTTTGGGGGGGAGGGTTGCCGGGCGCTGCCGGCGCCTTGCCCCGGCGTTGGCGGCTCTGGGCTTGGCAAATGTTTCGCTCGCCAGCTGATGAGCGTTTCCATGTCCTTGTCGCCGCGCCCCGACACGGTGAGCACCACCACGTCGGCGGGCCGGAAGGCTTTGTGGCGGAGCGCGCCCAGCGCGTGCGCCGACTCCAGCGCCGGGATGATGCCCTCGAGCTGCGTGAGCTCCATAGCCGCCTCGAGCGCCTCGCTGTCGGTCACGGCGAAGTACTCCGCTCTGCCGGACACGGCGAGGTGGGCGTGCAGCGGGCCGATGCCCGGGTAGTCCAGCCCGGCGGAGATGGAGTAGGGCTCTACGATTTGCCCGTCGTCGGTTTGCATCACAAAGGTGTGGCATCCGTGGATGACGCCGCGCCTGCCGAGGTGGATGGTGGCGGCGGTTTGGCCGGTGTCCGTGCCCAGCCCTGCCGCCTCTGCGCCGATGAGCTTCACGCGCTCGTCGTCGAGGTAGTGGTAGAAGGTGCCGGCGGCGTTGCTTCCGCCGCCCACGCAGGCTATGAGGTAGTCGGGGTAGTCGCGCCCCAGCTGCCCGGCCAGCTGCTTCTTTATCTCTTCGCTGATGACCGATTGAAACCGCGCCACCATGTCGGGGTAGGGGTGCGGCCCCATGGTGGAGCCAATGATGTAGTGCGTATCCGACGGGTGGCAGCACCAGTCGCGGATGGCCTCGTTGGTGGCGTCCTTTAGCGTTTTGTTGCCGCTGGTTACGGGGCGCACTTCGGCGCCCAGCATCTGCATCTTTTGCACGTTGGGGCGCTGCCGCGCGATGTCCGTTTCGCCCATGTACACAATGCAGCGCATCCCCTTGAGGGCGCACACGGTGGCGGTTGCCACGCCGTGCTGCCCGGCGCCCGTTTCGGCAATGATGCGCGTTTTGCCCATGCGCTGCGCGAGGAGGATTTGCCCAACGGTGTTGTTGATCTTGTGCGAACCGGTGTGGTTGAGGTCTTCGCGCTTGAGGTAGATGTTCGTGGAGTAGCGCTCCGAAAGGCGGCCGGCGAAGTACAGCGGCGACGGACGCCCCACGTAGTCGCGCAGTAGCGCGTCGCGCTCGGCCCGAAACGAGGCCTCGCCCGTAATGCTCAGGTAGCTTTCCTTGAGCGCCTCCACGTTGGCGTAGAGGATTTCGGGGATGTACGCCCCGCCAAATTCGCCGTAGCGACCGTTCTTGTTTGCGTTGTAGCTCATAGCGCGTAGTTGCCTTGAGGGGTGGATAAAAAAACTGAGGGCTGTCGTGAATGGACAGCCCTCTGCTCGCTTTGATACTTTTGTATGCTAAAACATGGCGCTACCGCTTCACGACTTTGAAAAGCTGCGAACGCCACCACCAGAAGTTATTTTCAGCACAAAAGCGCATCATCTTAATGTAAAATTTAGAAAGCGTAAATGTAGCAAGTGTAAAAATTAGAAAGCGCAAATTTATATCATAGCTTTGTAAATTCCAAATTTTAGAAGAATTTTTTTTGAGGTGCCATGAAAAATTTGGGTAGCAGAAGAATATTTGGCTAACTCTTTTTTTGAGGTGCTATGAAATTGTATAGCCCCGCTCCGTCCTGCCGAATTTGTAATTCGGCAGCCGTGAATATAAGCATTTGTAATGCGCCAACTCATCTTACCAACCCGTATGGCAGTGGTATGGCGGGAGAAGTGGGATTGGCTATGAAATCTTTTCATAGCGCCTCAAAAAAAGAATTAGCCCAATTTTCGGGTCGTTTCCGCAGCACATCATCGCATAAATGCACTCACGCGGCACGTTTTTTGTTCATTTTCGGGCATAAAAAAAGCCTTGCAATGTATTGCAAGGCTTCCTGCTACTTAGCTTTCGTTGGTGACCGCAGAGGGATTCAAACCCCCGACCTTCAGAACCGGAATCTGACGTTCTATTCAGCTGAACTATGCGGCCTCTTTCTAAGAATGAGGCAAAGGTAGCATTTTTGCGCAAAAAAGCCTGCGTTTATTCTGCCCCGGCTCCTTATTTTTTCAAAAAAAAAGCGCCTCACGTTTTGTACACGCTGCACGATACGGGCTTCTTGACGTCCTTAAACCACGTCCGCACCACATAGTAGCCGCTGGGGTATACGCTCATGTTGATGATGATGCTTGCGCGCTGCGGAACGGGGATGGAGCACAAAAAAACCAGCTCTCCCGAAGCGCTGCTGTAAATGGCCAAGCGATCAATGTCATACTTTTCGCTCTCCACCTTCAACTCCGACTCTACCGGGTTGGGGTACAGCTTAAGCCCCGTCTTGCTTGCGTCGATTTCTGTTCTTGGAGGAATGCTATCGGCGTCTGCAAAAATTGTCACTTGGTGGCCTGGCTGTCCGCGTAGCGAAAAAAATAAAGCTGCCACCAGAGTGCTACTCAATATAATTTTCCAAGCTTTCATAATATTTGCCAACTAACTTATTTACAACATTGTATAAAATTTTATGGGTGCTGTAACACGCTACAGCGGCTCGAGAATTTTCTTTCCACATTCCTTCCGCTTACAATTCTCGCCGCAAAGATAGCCAACATATTTAATAAAACCAAATTTTTCGACAGCTTTCTACAAAAAAAATATCGCTCTGTTAAAAGTCGGTACCCGCATATTTATCTATCCGGTTTGATTTACAGCTTCACGGCAAGCTTATCGCCGGGCTTTTGCCGCCTACATGCTACGAAAATGTTAAAAACGGAGTGGCTACGACCATGCCAAATTAGCCGCATGCCCAGCGGACAATGACGGCAACGCTGGCCTCATGCCAAAAGGCAACGCGACAAGGAGGGCGGAAAAGCAGGTGGCAGGAGATAGGAAAAAATAACGCAGCATGGTTAAATTCTTTCCCACCTCAAAATTTGCTGATTGCCTGATTGTTACCTTTACGCCAAACAAGCTCAAGCCGATTGCTCGACAGCCGATTGCTTGACGCGGAAGCAGCCAGCTTGCTGCATCACCGGGCGGGCAAACCCTGCCCCTACTTTCAACTTTCAACTTTCAGGCAATGGCTCCGCTTCCTGTCAGCTCTTCGCCGTCGTACCAGGCGGCGAACTGCCCGGAGGTGACGCCGCGCTGCGGCTCAGCAAAGGCGACGTAGACGCCTTCGCTGCGGCAGTGCAGCGTAGCTTGCTGCAGGGGCTGACGGTAGCGGATGCGGCAGCGGCAGCGGCGCTGCTCGCCGGGCTGCATGGCGAGGTCGGGGCGCAGCCAGCGCACTTCGCCCGCCGGCGCCAAAAGCGCGCTGCGGCTCAGCGCGGGGTGACCGTGGCCTTCGCCTACGTACACTACGTTGCGCTCCACGTCGGTGGCAACCACAAACAGCGGCTCCACGTGCCCGCCAACGCCCAGCCCACGCCGCTGCCCAACGGTGTAGAAGTGTGCTCCGCAGTGCTCGCCTATGCACCTGCCGTCGGACGGAGAAAAGCGGTAGGGCTGCGCCTGCTCCGCGAGCGTGCTGCGCGGCGGCAGGCGAATGCTCTTGGGCAGCTCCACAATTTGACCCTTCTTTTCCTTGAGCCTTTGCTGCAAAAAAACCGGCAAATCTACCTTCCCTACAAAGCAAATGCCCTGCGAATCCTTTTTGTTGGCGGTGGGCAAACCCAGCTGCGCGGCGATTTGGCGCACCTCCGGCTTCAGCAGATGGCCTATGGGAAAAAGCGCCTTGCCCAGCTGCTGCTGCGAGAGCTGGCAGAGAAAGTAGCTCTGGTCTTTGTTGGGGTCGCTACCGGCAAGCAGGCGATGCACCGAACGTCCGGCTACCGCTATGGCGTCCCTGCGGCAGTAGTGCCCCGTGCCCACGTAGTCGGCGCCAAGGGCGAGGCAGGCTTTCAGGAAAACGTCGAATTTTATTTCGCGGTTGCAGAGCACGTCCGGGTTGGGCGTGCGCCCCCTTGCGTATTCGGCAAACATGTAGTCTATCACCTTTTGCCGGTAGGGTGCGCTGAGGTCGATGAAGTGGAATGGAATATCCAGCTGCTTGGCTACGAGCTGGGCCACGGTCAAGTCGTCTTTCCACGGGCAATCGCCGTGCAGCGTGCCCGTGGCGTCGTGCCAGTTCTGCATGAACATGGCCTCCACCTCGTAGCCTTGCTGCCGGAGCAGGTACGCGGCAACGCTGGAGTCTACGCCTCCCGATAGCCCGATGACGACTTTTTTTGCCATGCGCTTTGCCGGCTAATCGCAGCTTTCGGGTTCCGGCGGGTGCACCGCAGCGCTGTCCGCAGGCCGCAGGTAGCGCATGCCGGCGGCCGCCTGCTCGCGAATGCGACCCCACCGCAGCGCCACCAGCACGGCCAGCAGCGCAATGACGACAAGCATCCCACGCTCAACCGCCGATAGCGAACGAATTTTCATTTTGACGCCGGTGCTGCATCCTTTACGCTATCCCCCATCACGAGCTCCAGCGTGCCGCCCCGCTCAATGTCCTCAAAGCGGAGGTAGTACTTGTCGTAGGGGGCGCCGTTGAGCAATATGCGCCGAATGTACTTGTTCTTGGCGCTGTTGTTGGTGGCAACAACGGTAAAGGTTTTGCCGTCCTTTACCTTTATCACGGCCTTGTCTACAATGGGGCTGCCAAAGATGTACTTTCCGCCCGCAGGCTCCACCTGGTAGAATCCGATGGCGGAGAGCACGTACCAGGCCGACATTTGCCCCACGTCTTCGTTGCCCGACAAGCCGTCCGGCGCATCGTAGTAGAGGGTCGACAGCACCTCCCGCACCCTGTCGGCCGTTTTGTGCGGCTGCCCCGCGTAAGGGTAGAGGTAGATGGTGTGGTGGCTGGGCTCGTTGCCGTGCGCGTACTGCCCTATCAGGCCGGAGATGTCGGGCGAAGCGTGCTCGCCTAAGTAGCCCTGAACGATGAACAGCGAATCCAGCTTTTCGAGAAATCGCTCGCGGCTCCCAAAGAGGTCTATCAGCCCCTGCACGTCGTGCGGAACGAGCCACGTGTACTGCCAGGCGTTGCCCTCCGTGTAGTCGTTGTCGCGGTGCACCGATTCAAAGGGGTTGAACGGGGTTCGGAACACCCCTTCGGACGAAATCCCGCGCATGAAGCCGCTGGCCTTGTCAAAGTAGCGCGCGTACGCCTTGCTGCGCTCGAGGAAGTAGGCGTAGTCTTCGGTTTTTCCCAGCTGCTGCGCCACCTGCGCAAGGCTCCAGTCGGCAATACCGTACTCCATGCTTCGCGAGAGGCCTTCGCCCGCCTTGTCGTAGGGGATGTAGCCGTACTGCCGGTAGACCTTTAGCCCGCGCTCGTCGAGCAGGGCAGAGGTTTTCATCGCTTCGTAGGCGAGCGCCTTGTCAAAGCCGCCGTAGCCTTTCAGCAGCGCGTCGGCCACCACGGGGATGGCGGGGTTGCCCACCATGCAATTCGTTTCGCAGCCCATCAGGTGCCACACGGGGAGCTTGCCCTGCTGCCGGTAGATGGCGAGCATGGCGTTGATGATGTCGCTCATTTTTTCGGGGTGGATGATGGTCATCAGGGGATGCGCCGCGCGGTACGTGTCCCACAGCGAAAAGGTGGTGTAGTTCACAAACCCTTCGCCGGCGTGCACCTTCCCGTCTGCGCCCCTGTACTCGCCGTTGACGTCGCAAAATTCCGACGGCGCAATCATCGTGTGGTACAGCGCGGTGTAGAACGTGCGCTTTACGCGCTCGTCGCTCGTGGAGATGACCATTTTTCCCAGCTCTTCGCTCCACGCTCGGTCGGCGCGCTGCACGGCTTGCTCAAAGCCCCATCCCGCCAGCTCGGCCTGCAGGTTCTGCTTAGCGTTTTCGATGCTCACGGGCGAAAGGGCAACCTTTACGTATAGCGCCTCCTTGTCTTCCGTATCAAAAAAAGCCTGCCCGTACACCTTTTCCGCCTTCAGCTCGCGCCCCGGCTGCTCGCCTGCGGGGCTGTAAACGGCAAAGCGCTTAACCGGCTTGGAGAAGACGGCGGTAAAGAAAACCCGCTGGTCGTTTGCCCAGCCGGTGGAGTAGCGGTAGCCCGACACCACCGTGTCGCTCTCCTGCACGAGGAAGGCCTCCACAGGCCGGTCCCACGCCTGCCCGTTTTCCAGGTCGATAATCACCTTGCTTTCGCTCGAGGCGGGGAAGGTGTACTTGTGGAAGCCCACGCGCTTGGTGGCCGTCAGCTCAACGTCAATGCCGTAGCGGTCTAAGTGAACGGCGTAGTAGCCCGCCTTTGCCGTTTCCGTGGCGTGGTCAAACAGGGAGTAGAAACCCGTAGCGTAGTCGCCGGCCGTACCCCTGCCGAGGGTAACGCTGCCAACGGCGGGCATCAGGTTCACGTCGCCCAGGTCGCCGATGCCCGTCCCGCTCAGGTGCAGGTGGCTAAAGCCGATGATGGTAGAATCGGAAACGTGGTAGCCCGAGCACCAGTCCCACGCCTGGGGGATGTTGGACGGCCCCAGCTGCACAAACCCAAACGGGACGTTGGCCCCCATAAACACGTGGCCGTGTCCGCCCGTGCCGATGCGCGGGTCTACGTACTGCGTCAGGCCGGCCTGCGATGATTTGCCCCCTCCGCCCCCGCAGGAGGCTGCCGCTGCGGCGCTAAGGCCGAGCAGCGAAGCGTAAAGAATGGTTTTTAGCCGCATAATGATTTTAAGCTTTAATTGTTCAACTGATTTTTCTTGCCGAAGGCCTTACGCTAAGCGCCAACCGCAAGCGGTTCCACCAGAATAAGGTTTGCAAAGTTAGCATGAAATTTTGGGATTACGCACAGGCGGATAAAATTTTTCCGCGAAAAATTACAGGGGGAAAGCGACCACAAAATCGCGGTTTTGGCGATAGCAGGCAGCTCCCTGCTTCGGCAAAAGCATCGTCAAATAGCCGTAAAATAAAACAACGCTCATATTCAGCACGTTGCAAAATAAAACCGCAAAGCTGTCAAATAACCGTCAAATAAGAATACGCTCATATTCAACGCGTTAAAAAACAAAAGCGCGGAATTATCAAATAACCGTCAAATAAGAATGCGCCCCAAAAGGTAGGCCGATAGCCCTCGCTACAGGCAGGGCGCGCTAATACAGGAGGTGCGCTGCGCCATCGCTCCTGTTTTTTTTAGGGAACCTCTAAAAACCCCAAAATAAAGGCTGGCGGCTGAGGCAAAAGCGGGGTTTACTAAAGTAAATGAGCATTTCGTAGCGCAGAGCTTGGGGTTTCTATGAGGCTTCCCTGTACAAATATATGAAAAACTCATGTTTCGCAGAAAAAGCGTCCGGGCAACGCGGGGGCGCGAAGTAGCGTGCCGGGGCTTGCACCCGCTATAGCCCGGCCCATGCCGGAGAGAGCATAAAAAAAGGCGAACTTTAGAAGTCCGCCTTAGTGTTTTCACAACGGAATAATCCTTATTGTGATTTGCAATACATTCAAAGTCTTGAGCCGAAATTTTGCCGCTGTTGGCAGCAGCGTAAGCTCAAAGCAAGAAAATATTGTTTGTAGCTTGAAAACGTTGCAAAGGTAAGAAAGATTTTTTTTCTACCAAAAATTTTAATGATAAAATATTTAAAAATTGCGTTGGCAACATTTTTTTTGTTCGCCATCGCCATCACACCTTCTTATTTAAGCCATTTTGCTGATATATACCGTAATGCAAAAGTAAAATCCGTTTAATGGCGCCTAAAGTTC
Source organism: Prevotellaceae bacterium (assembly GCA_031257655.1). Classification (GTDB taxonomy): domain Bacteria; phylum Bacteroidota; class Bacteroidia; order Bacteroidales; family UBA932; genus JAITMY01. Next base: position 9,681 of record JAIROF010000033.1, read on the forward strand.
GCTCCGCTTGCGCCTTAATTCCTACTTCGTACTTCGTAATTCGTAATTAAAATGGAAGTATTTAGCTACCTTTGCGCGCTACTACACAGCCCAAAGAAACATTTAGCATGATCAACCTGATTATTTTTGACCTCGACGGAACGCTGCTGAACACCATAGCAGATTTGGCCAAGAGCACCAACCATGCCCTGCGCGCCAACGGATTCCCTACCCATCCGGTAGAGGCCTACCGGCGGTTTGTGGGCAACGGCATTGCCAAGCTATTCGAGCGGGCGCTTCCGGAGGGAGAAAAAACGGAGGAGAACATCCGCCGCCTGCGGGAGGTTTTTTTGCCCTACTACCGTGAGCACGATACCGAGCAGAGCGCTCCCTATCCGGGCATTTCTACGCTGCTGAGGCGGCTGCAAGAGCGGAATGTGCTGGTGGCGGTGGCCTCCAACAAGTACCACGCGGCAACGTGCAAGCTGGTGGCGCACTACTTCCCCGAAATCCGCTTTGCCAAGGTGCTGGGGCAGCGGGAGGGCATTGCCCCAAAGCCCAACCCCGCCATTGTTTACGAAATCCTCGCCGCCACCGCTGTCGACAGGCGCAAAGCGCTGTACGCAGGCGACTCCAACGTGGACATGCAGACGGCGCTCAACAGCGGAGTTGCCGCCTGCGGGGTTACCTGGGGGTTTCGCCCGCGCGCCGAGCTGGAGGCTTTTCATCCGAGCTACATAGCGGATACGGCGGAGGAAATTGCGGATATTGCGCTGGCGCAAGGCCGCTGCGGAGGGCTTTTACCTGGGAACCCCTAAAAACCCCTAAAAAAAGGCTTGCGGCTGAGGCAAAAGCGGCGCTTACTAAAGGGAACCTCTAAAGTAGCGGCTCCACCGCCGGCTTACCGGAGCGTAAACATGCTCCGGAGCTCCTTGTTGCTGAGGTTGCCCACCCAGCTTTCGCCGGCGTCGACGGTGAGGTTTACAATCTCCTTTTTTCGCTGTATCATTTCGTTGATGCGCTCCTCGAAGGTGCCCCTGGTGATGAGGCGGTGCACCATCACGCGGTTTTTTTGGCCAATGCGGTAGGCGCGGTCGGTGGCCTGCGCCTCTACGGCGGGATTCCACCAGAGGTCGTAGTGGATAACGTGGCTGGCGGCGGTGAGGTTCAACCCTGTTCCGGCGGCCTTGAGGGAGAGGATGAGCAGCTTGTCGGTGGCGTTGCGCTGGAAATCTTCTACCAGCGCCTTGCGCTGCTTGAGGGAGCAGCCGCCGTGGAGAAAGAGCGGCTTTTTGCCGAAGCGCCCGGCGATGAAGTGCTGAAGCAGCGCCCCCATTTCGGTAAATTGCGTAAAGATGAGCGCTTTTTCGTTTGCATCCATAATGCTGTCCAGCTTGTCGAACAGCAAGTCCATTTTGCCCGAAAGCCGCGCATCCATCACGTTATTCTTCAAAAAGTTGGTGGGGTGGTTGCATATTTGCTTGAGCGCCAAAATCATTTGCAGCACCAGGGCTTGCCGCGCAAACAGCGATTGGCTGTCGGTTTTCTCCACCTGTTCGATAGATTTCATGGCTTCGTGCAGCGTTTTTTCGTACAGCCCGGCCTGCGCCTTTGTCAGGCAGGCAAAGCTGTCGATTTCGATTTTATCCGGCAGGTCGCTGATGATGTTTTTGTCGCTTTTGAGGCGGCGCATCATGAAGGGGGCTATCACCTTTTTGAGCTTTCCGGCGGCGGCCACGTCGTGCCGGTTTTGGATGGGGTTGGCAAACGCTTCGCGAAATTCGCCGAGGTTGCCCAGAAAGTGGCGGTTGCAGAAGTCCATGATGCTCCACAGCTCGCTCAGGCGGTTCTCTACCGGCGTTCCGCTCATGGCCACAAACGCTGCCGCCGGAATGCTTTTGACGGCTTTGCTCTGGGCGGTTTCGTAGTTCTTTATGTTTTGCGCCTCGTCTATCACCACGATGCGCCATTTTTTCTTTTTCAGCGCAAGCACATCGCTGCGCACAACGCCGTAGGAGGTGAGCAGCACGTCGTACGCGTCGCTTTCTTTGTCCTCCAGCGCCCGCTTTGCGCCGTGGTAGAGCGCTACGCTGAGCGAAGGGGCAAACTTTTCGACCTCTGCCTGCCAGTTGGCCAGCAGGCCGGTAGGGGCCACCACCAGCGCTTTTTTCTTTTGCAGCGCACCCTCCTCCTTTAGCTTGAGCAGCAGGGCTATTACCTGCAAGGTTTTTCCCAGCCCCATGTCGTCGGCAATAATGCTGCCGAAGCCGATTTGTGCGTTGCGGTACATCCACGAAAAGCCGCGCTGCTGGTAGGGGCGGAGCTGCGCGTCCAGCGCCCGGGGCAGCGCAATCTCTGCCGTATGGGTCAGCTCTTTTATCAGCGCTTTTACGTCGCTCGTAAGGCTTACCTTGGCGCCGTAGTAGTCGTCGCTCAGGGCGGCGCGCAGCATTTCGTAGGGGGTGAGGCTTTTGGACGAGGAGAAGTGCTTTTGCAGCTTGCCCAAATCTTCGGGCGAAACGTAGATGTACCGCGCCTTGTACTTGATAAGCCCGGCGCTGTTTTTCAGGATAGCCCTAAATTCGGTTTCGCTCATCACCGCGTCGCCAAGGGCAACCTGCCACTCAAAGTCGAGCAGCTTTTCCAGCGACATAAAGCCGGTATTGTCCTTTCGCTTTTGGCGCACCTGCACGCTCGGCCTGGGGCGAAGTATCTCCCGCAGCGACTTTGGGAGCAGCACGTTAATGCTGAGCAGGCTGATTACCGGAGCGGCTTGCATCAGAAATGTACCGAGCGCTGCGGCGCTCATAACCATCTCCTCCTCTCCCTTTGCGTTGACGTAGCGGTCGATGCCGGGGATGAACGCGCTGAGCAGCGCCAGCGGTTGCAGCACCTTAAACCGGTTTTTGTCGTACTTTTTCAGGCTCAGGATGTCGCGCAGCGGCGTTGGCTTGCCGAAGGGATTTTCGCTATCGCTCACGCTGATGCCGATGCGGAACGTGTCGTTTTCCAGCTCGTCTACCACAATGCCCAGGCGGTATTGCCCCCGCGTAAGGTAGTAGCGCTGCAGCCAAGCGCTAATTCCGCCGGGGAGCGCCTCTTCGCCGGGCAAGCTGAAGGCATAGCCGGCGCCGCCAAAGAAGAGGTTGAGAAAAATATCGCTGCCGCAGCTGTCGGTCAGGCGGTGCAGCAGGGCGTTGAGCAGCACCGACGCCACGCCCGAGGCCTTGTCCCTGTCGAGCGGCGTTTTGTCGTTCCACAGCAGCAGGCCCGGCGGCGTGAGCGGCTCCAGCTTCTCCGCGAGCGAGCGGACTTCGCCGCTGAGCATGGCCGGCAGCCACCGGATGCTGTGCTGACGACCGCCGCCGAATTTGACGATTTGCGGCGTCACCGCGCCGTTGGCAATCAGGTTGACCGAGTACAGCAGCAGCGCGTGCAGCGCCGCCACCGACGGGTGGTAATCGTACAGGCGCGACAGGGGGATAGCCCACAGCTCGGGGATAAGCGCTGCGAGCGCGCGATCCGTCTTTTCGCCGTTGAGCAGGACAGACGCCTCGTTTTCGTCGTTAACCGACAGCTGCACGCTCGCGCACGGGCTGATGAGGCTTTCGGCAATTGCTCCTGCCGCCGCCTCGCCCGCCGCCTCGCCTGCCGCTGCTGGCCGCCGCGCGGCGGGCGAGGAGCAGAAGAAATCGCCAATCGAAGCCTTGTTGGCGAGTATGCGCATGGCGTTTTTGGCGGCCTTGTGCAGCATTGCCGCGTACTTTTCCTTAAAATCTCCCGCTTGGCGGTAAAATACCGGGGCGTCGGGCAGCAGCTTTACCAGCGCTTCGCCGGTAGGGGTGAGCACGGAGAAGTCAACGGCGCGAAGCGCCGCCTCGTTTGCCGGCAAGGGTGGCTGCGCTGCCGGTGGCTGCTTTCCGGCCTTCGGCTTGCTGCCGTCCGGCAGCCCAAGCGCCTCCGAAAGGTGCGGAATTTCGGACTGCCCGGTCAGCACGTGAATGTCAACTTTCTCAAGCTCTCGGGGCAAATCAACGTTGTGCAGCTTAAAAATCAGGAAGGGGTTGTTGTCAACTTCGGCGCTAATCTTGTAAATCACCGCAGCCAGATGCTTGCAGGGCACGGCGGAGTCCGGGCAGCTGCACTGCATGGCCAAATCGCTCCAGCGCCGGGGAAAAACGTTCAGCCCTTTTTGCTCGGCAATCCGCAGCACTTCGGGGTCGAGCTCGCGGTTGAGCAGCTTGGATATCACGACAGGCTTCTCCGCAAGCCCGCCTACCAGCGCTTTCACCTCGTCGGCAGAAAACGACGGAACAGTAATTGCTATTTTGTACGGGCTTGGATACGTCCCCTGTACCTGCGCATGGATAGCGTTGCCCCGCAGCTCGAGCGACTTAACGGCGCCTTTTTTGGCGTATGCGCTCCCGCGCGGCAGGCGGTTGCTGTAATCGATATTTGCCAGAGAGTTTAGCCATTGCAATCCCCACCATGTTTTCCCAAAAAAACTTGACATAAGCTTATACTATTCCTTGTTGGTTTATATATTATTACTGTTATCACTACGTTGCTTCCGTGTTAAAGTTGTTGAGGTAACGCCCGTCAGGTATAATGGCGGGTTGAGCTTGTGTCAATGTTTTTTCTCCCTGCAAATATACATGAAATTTTTGGAATGAATGACGGTAACCTCTAAAAACCCAAAAAACAAGGCTTGCGACTGGGGCAAAAGCGGGAGCTTACTAAAGTAAATGAGCGCAGTAAATAAGCACTTTGCCGAGGGAGCGTAGCGCAGCGCTTGGGGTTTTTAGCGGTTGCCTGACGAAAAAAAGGCGAATGGTAAATTTGCCTGCCATTTCACCCTGATTTTCTACGCTGCGCAGCCCCGCTACACGGACGAATAGTCCACGTGGGGTTTTACCCCACGCTGGGATGCTGGTCGCCCCCGCCCCTTCAGGGCTTGTAAATGCCTTGCACCGAACGTTACCCCGCTTTCATAGCACCTCAAAAAAAAAATTAGCCTTGATTTTCGGGTTTTTAGAGGTGCTTTTCTGTGATAATATCTAATATTCATGCGTTATTTTCTTTAAAAAAATGGAAAATAAACCCAAGGCATGAAAGAGTATTGCATAAATTCCATACATTTGCTTTCAATACAGAACTTTAAAAATAGTACAACCATGAAAATGAAAAAAAAATTTGCCGTGACGCTCCTGGCGGCGGCGGCGGCGGCAAGCACGGCAATGGTGGCTTGCGATGATAAAAATGGAACCGAAGACGACAAGTTGGAAAAATCAATAGCCGGCGACTACAAGGGGAAGCTTAACTTCGCTCTGAATGCTCCCGCTCCCTTTCCCGTTGACCCCAACATCCCAATTCCGGACAGCCTCCGGTGGAATATTAAAATCCACACCACAGATACTATTCTTGTTACCACAGACTCAATCCCGATGATAGGAATGCTGAGCGTTAAAGCATACAACAAGCAGGAGAGGACAGACAGTACGCTGTATACCATTGCGCCGATGATCGCGGGAATAGCGGCCATCGACAGCGGCAAGGTCTGCTATCGCTATGCTACCAAAACCAGCGCTATCAGCGCAAAAGGAAAAGCGATGTCCTTGCTGCCGTTTTCCATAACGCTTACAGGTACCAAAGAGTAGTAGAGGTTGGGCTGAGGGAACCTCTAAATTTGGATTTACTACCGCAAATAAGCCGCTTATGAGAAAAATACAAGTGCAAATTATGGCTGTTGCCGCCGGCCTTGCCGGCATGAGCGCCTGCATCAAGCCGGAGCTGCCGAGCAGCGAAGCCGATATTGACGTCGAAAAATTTGAGCTGCCCGGCATTAAATGCTTGGAAAAGGAGATCAAAGAAGGAAACAGCATCTACATAAAGGTGGGGAGCCAGCATTGGCTATCGCTCCTAAGCATTTGCCCGCAGATAGAAATCTCCAAAGGCGCAACCATTACGCCGCCCCTGGGCGTAGCGGTCGACTTAAACACCGTAGAATACGTGGTAACCGCCGAAAACAAAAAATCATCCAAAACCTACACCTTCAACTTGGCGCAGGAGTACAGCGGCGATACCGTTTTTTTCCCCTTCGAAGGCTGGAAGGTAAGCAGTGAGGGCTACTACACCCTTAACGATGCCGACTGGAGCAGCGGCAACGCAGGCGTAAGCCTGGGGTTGCCATTGCTCGAACGGGACAAAATCCCCGAAAACTACCCCAGCCAAATGGAGGCCTCGGGCAAGAAGGGCAGCGCCGTAAAGCTGGAGACCAAGCTGGGTGGGAAAAGACTGCCGTTTATGAATGTTCCGGTATGGTCGGGCAACTTCTTCCTGGGGAGCTTCAACATAGGCAAAGCGCTGTCGAGTACGCTGGAGGCAACAGAGTTTGGGCGCAGGTACCAGCGCAAGCCGCGCTGCATACAGGGCTACTACAAGTACCGCGAGGGCAGCGGCAGGTACAACGACAACGGCACGGAAATCGACCGCCCCGATTCGTGCAGCATCTACGCCGTGTTTTACCGCGCCGACCAGGGTAGCAGCATCGTAACGCTCACGGCCTACGACGTCAACACCTCGCCGCGAATTCTTGCCCGCGCAGAGCTTCGCGACGGCTCGTCAACCGTCGGCGACGACTTTCACGAATTTAGCATCGACTTTGGGGAGTATCCGGTTGAGCCGGACTTTGAAAACCATACGTACAAGCTGGCGGTAGTATTTTCGTCGAGCGCGCGCGGAGGAACGCCAAAATACGAAAACGGACAGCCTGCAAAAACGGCTATCTACGCCGGAAAGGTGGGCAGCGCGCTTGTGGTGGACGAGGTGAAGGTAATCAACTATTAGCGCTGAAAATCGAATCCTACCCTTGCTTAATCCGGCTGGCCGGCCTGGCTGACCGGCTAACGTTCAATCCAAAATCACGGTCATGAAGCATACATATCCATTTTTGCTGCTCCTTTTGCTTGCGCAGAGCGGCTTTTCGCAGGAAAATTCGTGGGGAAAATTTGACTTTAAGGTAAAGGCAGGCGCAAACATTGGGGGTACCGCCCCTATGGGCATTCCGGCGCAGGTGCGGGAGATTAAGTCCTTCAACCCGCTTATTTCGCTCAGCATGGAGGCCGGCGTGGTGCGCTGGCTCGATGCGCGGTGGGGCATTTCGTCCGGCATACGGTTTGAGAACAAGGGCATGACTACCGTTGCCCGCGTAAAGGAGTACGCCATGCGCCTGCACCTGGATGATGGCGAAATATCGGGATTGTTCACCGGCGAGGTGGAAACGAAGGTGAAAAACGGGTACCTCAACATCCCGCTTGCGCTGCACTACCGCCTGCTTGCGTCGCTCAACGCGCGGCTGGGAGGCTACTACGCCTACCTGCTCGACCCGTCGTTTACCGGAGTTGCCTGCGCGGGGCACTTCAGGCAGGGCGACCCCGGTTTTGAGCACAACATGGAGATGGAGAGGCAGCCCTATGAGTTTTCGAGCGAGCTGAGCAAGCACGATTTCGGGCTGCTTGGCGGCGTGGAGTGGAACGCCTTCCGGCACCTGGTGGTTTCGTTTGACCTCAACTGGGGGCTGCACACGATTTTCGTAAAAGGTTTTACCGGCGTCAGCTTTCCCATGTACAACGTGTACTCGAATGTAGCCTTTGGCTACCATTTTTGATTTTTTTACCCTATGTCGCTGCTGTACGCAGCCTGCGCCGCGCCGGTGCGCCTTTTCGTCGAATTGGAGATGAGCCTGTAAGACGTGAGCTATCGTTTTTCCGCAGGCGGCAGCTCGCCAGCCCCTCCGCTTGCCCTGCGGGCTGCTGCCGCCCGCCGCGCCTGCGCCCAGGGCATGACCAGCGCCGGCGCCTGCTCTCGCGACAGCAGCTCCGCCATGTGCATCATGTAGGGTTCTACGTGAGAAAAGAACAGCTTGTAGCCCTCGCAGAGGGCATTTTTGTTTTTTTCGCCGTCGGCGCTGAGCGCAAACCTGTGCTTGGGGCACTCGCCGCGGCAGGCAAAGTAGTAGCGGCAGCGGAGGCACTCGCGCGGCAGCCCGTTGCGCTTGTCTACGCCAAACTTGAACTGCTGCTTCGACCCCAGCATGGCCGCGAAGTCGTCGTGCAGCAGGTTGCCCAGCCGGTGCTCGGGGTAAACAAAGTGGTCGCACGAGTACACGTCGCCGTTGTGCTCTACGACCAGCGCGGCGCCGCAGGTTTCGCCAAACGAGCAGAGGCCGGGCGGTGCGCCAACCCACTGCGCCAGCGCCACGTCGAACAGCTGCACGTAGTAGCGCCCCACGTCTGCGAGCACCCACTCGTCGAAAATGTCGCGCATAAACTCCCCAAACCCTTTTGCCGAAACGCTCCACGGCGCGAGGTGCGACCCCGCTACGCCCGGCGCAACAATGGCTTCGCGGCTACCGTCGCCACCGCTCACCGTATGCTCCAGCGCAGGCAAAAACTGCATAAACCGGCTGCCGATGGACTTTAGAAAGCGGTAAACCTTAGCGCCGCGCCCCTCGCTCAGGTTGCTCACCACGCTGAGCGTGTTGTACTCCACCCGCAGCCGCGCCATGAGCTCCACCGCCTGCATCACCTTTCCAAACGACGGACGGCCGCTGTGCGCGCAGCGGTAGGCGTCGTGAATATCCTGCGGCCCGTCGATGGAGACGCCCACCAGAAAGCTGTGCTCCCGAAAAAATTTGCACCACTCCGGCGTTACCAGCTGCCCGTTGGTTTGCAGCGCATTTTCGATTTTTTTGCCGCCGGCGTACTGCCGCTGCAGCTTCATGGCCAGGCGAAAGTAGTCCAGCCCGGCCAGCAGCGGCTCGCCGCCGTGCCACACAAACGTCACCACCGGCGAGGAGCACGACGCTATGTAGCGCTCAACGTAGCGCTCCAGCACTTCGGGCGACATTTTTGCCTGCCGCCGGTTGTAGAGCTCGGCTTTGTCCAAGTAGTAGCAGTAGCGGCAGGCGAGGTTGCACGTTGAGCCAACCGGCTTGACCATGGTGGAAAAATCGGCCGGGGCGCTGTACCGCAGGGCGTCGGCATACGTAATGGCGGGCTTGTAGGGCATCGAAAATATGGTTTGGGTGAAAATTAGCGCAAAGTAAGCAATTTTTTGCCGAAAAAAGCTGCGCAAAATATACCATAAAGATGGTATTTTGCAGCGCATAAAGGGAAGCTCTAAAAACCGCTAATTCTTTTTTTTGGTGGTGGCGGCATCCATGAAAATGAAGCTCCTCCAAGCGTCTCGGCGACGAAATGGCGCTGTAGAGACGCACGGCGTGCGTCTCGGCGTGCGTCTCGGCGACGAAATGGCGCTGATGCGCAAGGCGCAGTGAGACGCACGCCGTGCGTCTCTACAGCGCTCTGCATCGCACCATGCGCCATCAACCATAATTTTGTACCCGTAAAAGCTCTTTGCCCCTCTGTTGCTTCGACTGCAAATGTTGCGCTCGCTACGCTCGGCTTTCTCACAAAACAACCTCAGCAGCAATGAGCCGGCAAACCACAATCCAACCTCACGACCTCATTTTTCCGTTTGCTCGTCTCCCAATTTTCGACGCTCGTCCGCAAATCTTCGTTAATAATGAGGTAATGAGGTTGTTACATGTTGTTGTTCGCTCGGCTACTGAGGTTGTTTTGTTAGGAAACCGAGCGCAACGAGCGCACGAACACCAAAAAATAAGCACGAGTGAGTAGCTGAGGTTCCCCCGCTCGGCGCAGCCCATCTTTTCATAGCCCCTCACCCAAAAAAAATTAGCCATATTCTCCTTTCACTGTTCTCCTTTCAGGTAGGTGCGAAACCATCCGAACAGCTCGGTTTGCCATACCACCGCATTTTGCGGTTTGGCAACAAAGTGGGTTTCGTCGGGGAAAAAGAGGAGCTTGCTGGGTATCCCCTGCAGCTGCGCCGCGCTGAATGCCTGCAGCCCTTCGGAGTAGGGCACGCGGTAGTCGTGCTCTCCAACGCTTATCAGGATGGGGGTTGTCCACCTGTGCACGAGCTTGTGCGGGGATTTTTCGTAGGCGTAGCTTAGCTTTGGCCGCTTATCCCAGTAGGGGCCTCCGATGTCGTAGTTGACAAAAAACATTTCTTCGGTGGCGCCGTACATGCTTTCGAGGTTAAACATGCCGTTGTGGGCAGCAAAGGCCTTAAATCGGTTGTTGTGCGTACCGGCAAGGTAGTATACCGAGTATCCGCCGTAGCTGGCGCCCAGGGCGCCCAGGTTGGAGGCGTCGACGTATTTTTCGGCCTTTAGCGCGTCGATGGCGGAGTAGTAGTCCAGGATGTTTTGCCCTGCATAGTCGCCCGAAATTTGCGTCAGCCAGGCTTTTCCGAAGGTTGGCACGCCGCGCCTGTTGGGCGCAACAACAATGTACCCCTGCGCGGCCATGAGCTGCAGGTTCCAGCGCCGGCTCCAGAACTGGCTCACGGCGCTCTGCGGCCCGCCCTGGCAGTAGAGCAGGGCGGGGTACTTTTGCTCGGGGTCGAATCCGGGGGGGAAGACGACCCAGGTGAGCATTTGCTTGCCGTCGGTAGTCCTAATCCAGCGCTCCTCTACGGCGCCGAGCGTCAGGTGGTCGTAGAGGTGCTTGTTGGTTGCCGTAAGCTGCGTGCTGCCGCCGTCGGCAGCGCTTATGGCGAAGAGCTCCGGCGCCATGCTCATGCTCATCCGGATTCCTGCCACCAGCCCACCCTTTGCGGCTACGTCGGTATAGTCGTGCGCCCCGCTCGTTAGCTGCGCAACCGTTCCCTGCTCTACGTCGGCCTTATACACCTGGTAGGTGGCGTTGACGCCGCTCACGAAGTAGAGCGTTTGGCTGTCGCCCCAGCAGAAGGTTGTGGCGCCCTCTTCCGTATTTTTGGTGGCTTCGCTCACGATTCCGGTTTCGAGCGCCATCACCATGAGGCGATTCTTGTCGCTTTCGTAGCCGGGCGTCTCCATGCTCAGCCAGGCGAGCCGCAGCCCGTCGGGCGATACGAGGGGGCGACGGTCGTAGCCTTTGTTGCCCTCGGTGAGGTTGGTGGTAGCGCCGGTTTCGGCGTCGTAGCAGTAGATGTCGGAGTTGGTGCTGAGGGCGTACTCTTTTCCCGCCATTTTTTTGCCGGCGTAGTAGATGTAGCGGCCTTCGGGGTCCCAGCACACATCGCTAATGCTGAAGTCGGTTGCCATGGGCGTATCCCAGGCTTCGCCTTCGTTGATATCCTTTTCGCCCACCAGCGCTCCGTAGGCGAATCCCGCCACAAAAAGGTGGGAGTAGGCGCCGTCGTCCCACGTATCCCAGTGGCGGTACATGAGGTCGCCAATGATGCGGACGTTGGCTTTGGGCAGATTGGGGTAGCGATCGGCAAGGGTTTTGCCTACCTGAACCTTCTTGACGTACAGCGCCCTGTTTCCCCTGGGGGATAGCTCAAAGGCCCGAATGCCGTCTTTGACGTCGCTCACCTGCTTTAGCGTCCGCTTTTCATCCGCCGGCGCAATTTCCCAGATTTGCGCTGTGCCGCTTCGGTCGGAGATGAAGCGAATGGTCTTGCCGTCTGCGCTCCAGCGCGGGTTGGATTCCGAGCCGTGCTCGTCGGTCAGCTTTTCGGGGTTGGCCTCGCCGCTGGAGGGCACGAGGTAGAGGCTGGTTACGCCCCGGTTTTCTGCCAGGTTGTAGTGCCTTACGCAGTAGGCTATTTGCCTGCCGTCGGGCGAAATCTGCGGGTCGCTCACCTGGCCGAACTTCCATAAGATTTCGGGGGTAAGCACGCCCTGCTTTTTTTCCTCCGGCGTAAGCTGGTTGTCTATCTTAAAAGCGCTGCCGGCCTCCTCGCCGCCGCAGGCCGAAAATGCTGCTAACGCCATGGCGGCACAAAAAAATTTAGCTCGTTGCATATTCCAATGGTTGTCATTATTAGCCGCTTACACTTGCGTAAGGGAGTGAAAATCGTTGAGCACGCTGGCCGGGTTGAAGATGATAGCCCAGCCAAAAATCATTACGACAATGATTATCAAAATAATGTAAATGAGGGACGGTATCAGGCCTATCCATGCGCAGATTTTCCCTGCATTCAGGTTGCTAAAGGAGCTTACCGTGTACTTGCCGGGGTTGGCTGCGTAGAGCTGCGCAGATGACCGGGCTATAACCAGCGCAACAACTGCGCAAACAAAGCCGGGTATGCCATAGCAAAAGCACGATACGATGGAAAGAACCCCTAAAACAAGCACCAGCGTTGAGCTGGGGAGCGACTCCTGTGGCTCGTAAAATTTTTGTTCCATAATCGAAAATGTGTTTGATGAATAGAATATTTAGTTTAACCACCATGCAAAACTTTACAGGGTACCTGCGGTATGCAAAGGTAGCAAAAAAGTTAACATTGGCGCTAATGCCGCTTTCAAAAACTTTGCCGGCAAAGACGTCTAATCTGTAAATGCCGTAACATCAAAGGCTTTCGCCTTATTTGTCCGGGGGGCGTCCCCCAAATTTAAGCGCATTTTGCCGCCCAATTTGCGCCCCGGATTTTGTACTCTCAGATAAACTCGCTACATTTGCAGCCTCTGCTTGAGCAAGCCCGGGTGGCGGAATTGGTAGACGCGCTGGTCTCAAACACCAGTGGCAGCAATGCCGTGCCGGTTCGATCCCGGCCTCGGGTACTCAGCTAAACGCTTTAATCTGTTGACAAGGAACAGCTAAAGCGTTTTTTTATGGGGGGGGGGGAAATCTCCCAAAACCCCAAGCGCTGCGCTGCAATCCATTGCGCACCCCGCGCTTTTTTTGGGCTATAATTTTTTTGCGAAAATTTTTTACTGGCCTGCGCGTAATCCCAAAATTTCATGCTACCTTTGCGCTGTTGCTGAGTGGCGCTACTACCTCAAGCGCAAAATGAGCGCGCCAAGCAGCAATTGGGAACCTCTAAAAACCCCAAACGCTGCGCTACGCTCCCTCGACAAAATGCTCATTTACTTTAGTAAACTCCGCTTTTGCCTCAGCCGAAAGCCTTGATTTTGGGGTTTTTAGAGGTTCCCAATAAAACATTCGTAACTACTCAGGTAGCATATTTCATTGCAAATCACAAAAGTAATAAAAATTCTCCTTGTGAAAACCTTGTGTTCTTTGTGTCTTCGTGGTATTTTTCCAACCACAA
>JAIROF010000041.1 GCA_031257655.1 Prevotellaceae bacterium
GTAAACCATTAAAAATCTGCGCCATCTGTGCGCCCAAAAGCTTCAAAACGCCAAAAACTTTTGAAAACATCGTTTTTTATAGCCCGTCGGTACCTGTTTGCCAAGAAATCGCACAACGCCATCAACATCATATCGCTGGTGAGCGCGGTGGGCGTGGCGGTAGGCGCGTTTGCGCTGGTGGTGGCGCTGTCGGTGTACAACGGGCTCGACAGCCTCATCACCTCGCTCTACAACACCCTGTCGCCCGACCTCAAAATCACCGCCGTAGAGGGCAAGGTTTTTGACGCGCAGCAGTTTGACTTTGGCCGCGTAAAGAGCGCCGAAGGCGTAGCGTTCTACTCCGAGGCGCTGGAGGAGAACGCCGCGCTCCGGTACCGCGACCGGCAGCACCTGGCCACCGTGCGCGGCGTGGACGAAACGTTTTTGCGGCGCTCCGGCGTTGCCGCCAGCATCGTAGAGGGCGAGCCTTTCGTCCGCAAGGGCGACGTGGACATGGCCATTGTCGGCAAGGTGATTGCCGGCACGCTCAACCTGCGCCCCAGCTTTTTCGACATGCTGTGGATATACTTCCCCAAGCGGGGGATGCGCCTGCAGTCCATCAACCCGGAGGACGCGCTCAACCGCGAATACCTGAAGCCTGCGGGGATTTTCTCCATCGAAATGGACGCCGACTCGCGGTACGTCCTCGCGCCGTTGGACGTGGTGCAGCGGCTGCTGGGCTACGAGCGGGAGGTGTCGAGCGTGGAGCTCTACCTGCACCCGCGCGCCAACCCCAAAAGCGTGAAGGAGAACGTGCAAAAAATCCTGGGCGCCTCGCTGAAGGTGCAAACGCGCGAAGAGCAAAACGAGGTGCTCTTCCGCATGATGCAGGGCGAAAAGTGGGCAATATTCTTCATCCTCACCTTTGTGCTGCTCGTGGCGTCGTTCAACTCCATCGGCTCGCTCACCATGCTCATCATTGAGAAGAAAAGGGATGTGAAAATCCTGCACAGCCTGGGGGCGCAGGACAGCTTGGTGCGCCGCATTTTCATTTCGGAGGGCGCGCTGATCTCCCTTTTGGGCTGCCTGACCGGCGTGGCGCTGGGGCTTGCGGCGTGCTACGCGCAGACACGCTTTAAGCTCATCACGCTGAGCGGCAACTTTGTGGTGGACGCCTACCCCGTTAAGGTCAACCCTTCGGACGTGGCGCTCGTGCTGCTCACCGTCATGCTCATCGGGTACGCCGCCGCCAACATCCCGGTGAGGTATCTGCTCAAGAAAAACCGTCCGGCAAGCTAACCGCCGCCCCGCGCAGCCGCCCGCGCAGCTTTTCTGCCTCTCCCCTCCCCCAAATTCGTCCGAAAAAATGTGGCCAACGGCAAAAATTCGTCCGAAAAAGTGTAGCCAACGGCAAAAATTCGTCCGAAAAAGTGCAGCTAACGGCAAAAATTCGTCCGAAAAAGTGTAGCTAACAGCAAAAATTCGTCCGAAAAAATGCAGCCAACGGCAAAAATTCGTCCGAAAAAGCGTATCTTTGCGCATTACTGCTGCGCCCGGCACGATTTTGTACGAAAATAGCCCGCCGGCGACGCGGATTTTTATGGTTTACGCAGCCGGACAACCGGAGCGTAGCGCAGCTCGGCGCAGCCAAAGGGCTAAAATCTGCGCAAATCAGTAAAATCTGCGCCCTCTGCGGGCTAAAAAGCAAATCGCAGCTTTTCGGGCCGTGCGGCGCAATATTTCCAGGGAACCTCTAAAAGCCCCAAAATCAAGGCTTGCGGCTGAGGCAAAAGCGGAGTTTACTAAAGTAAATGAGCATTTTGACGAAAGAGCATAGCGCAGAATTTGAGGTTTTTAGAGATTTCCTCCAATAAATTTTTATATGAAACGGACAGCATTGGCAGCGCTACAGGCGTGGAAGCAGCAGAAACGCCGCAAACCGCTGATTATTCGCGGGGCGCGTCAGGTAGGCAAAACCTGGTTGATGAAAGAGCTTGCGCGGACTTCTTACGAAAGCTTTGTGTACCTCAACTTTGAGGAAAACGTAGTGATGCAATCCCTGTTTACCAACGATTTTGACATTCGGCGGATTTTGTCAACCATTCGGCTTTTTTCGGGCGTAAACCCGGAGGCGGACAAAACTTTGCTGATTTTTGACGAGCTGCAGGAGGCCGAGCGCGGGCTGACCGCGCTGAAGTATTTTTACGAAAATGCCCCGCAGTACCACGTTGTTGCAGCAGGATCCATGCTGGGCATTGCGCTACACCCCGGCGCAGCGTTTCCGGTGGGCAAGGTGGAGCTGCTGGACTTATACCCGCTGACGTTTTGCGAATTTTTGGACGCTCTGGGCGAAACCCGCTTTGCTAATTTGCTGCAAAACCGCGATTGGGATATCATTAAAACATTCAAAACCAAGTTGTCGGAGCTGCTAAAGCAGTATTGCTTTGTGGGCGGAATGCCCGAAGCGGTGGCAAGCTTTGCCGTAAACAGAGATTTTGCGGAGGTGCGAAAAATTCAGCAGGAAATTTTGTTTGCCTACGAGCAGGATTTCTCCAAGCATGCGCCCAACGAGCTTGTGCCGCGTATTCGGTTGGTTTGGAACTCAATACCCGCTCAGCTGGCGAAAGAGAACCGCAAATTTGTTTACGGTGCGCTCAAGCAGGGCGCGCGCGCCAAAGAGTTCGAGCTGGCCATCGCATGGCTCACAGACTGCGGGCTGCTGCACAAGGTAAACCGGGTCGCCAAGCCGGCGCTGCCGCTAAAGGCATACGAAGATTTTTCGGCCTTCAAGCTATTTTTTCTCGATGTGGGCTTACTCGGCGCAATGGCAATGCTGGACGCCAAAGCGCTGCTGGAAAAAATTCGCATCTTTGAGGAGTTTAAAGGGGCGCTGACCGAGCAGTACGTGCTTCAGCAGCTAAAAGCGAGCAAAGACCTGAGCCTCTACTACTGGTCGGCAGAGCGCTCGGAGGGCGAAATAGATTTGCTGGCGCAGCACAGGAACGAAATAATTCCTATTGAGGTAAAAGCCGCCGAAAACCTGCACGCCAAAAGCTTGGCCGCGTTCGTGAAAAAGTATGCACCCCGGCGCGCCGTGCGCGCGTCTATGTCCGACTACCGCGAGGAGGAGTGGCTGACCAACCTACCCCTGTACGCCGTGGAGCAGCTTACCGCTATCGGGTAGCGAAACGAGCATACAATTCATACGGGCAGCTTTATTGAGCAGCAGGAGGCAATTGGCAGGTGGATTAATTTGAGCCTGAAATTCAAGAACTCCCCTTGCGCAAAAAAGGCGCCTGTTTCCAAGCATTTCGCCGGACAAAATCAGCAGCGATTTTCACCAGGCGCTGGAAGATATCCTTTCTTTATCCCCGCAAAGCATTACCGTTGGCTTTTCCGACGACGAGTGCGCATACATTTACTTCGAAAAAAACGGCAAAGCGGCCTACTTTGACCTTTTTTTTTTTTTTGAAGGGAGCAGGAAAGGATTTTTTCTGCGAATGGAGCGAGGGGGAACGTGCAAGCGAACCCGTTTATGGCGTCGATTTTTTTATAGCGGCGGATCGCCCATTTTTGCACCCAAGCGGAGGCTACAAGCTGCTCACCACCTCATTGAGCCAACCATTTTGCAATCAGCAACAATGCTTGCCATATCATCCAGCTCATGGCGCCACCAAAAGAATAAAATTGGTTAATGAGCGGCAAAAAACATCCGGATTTCCCCCAAAAAAGCCTACCTTTGTCTTTTACTTCGCCAGCTGTTAGCCGGCTGACAGCGAAAAAGAAGCTTAGATTATCAACATTTTTAATTTTTTTGCCTATGACCGTAATCAAAATGTAGCGATAAAAACCATTCCCGAAGCGGAATAAAACATTCGTAACTACTCAGGTAGCATATTTCATTGCAAATCACAAAAGTAATAAAAATTCTCCTTGTGAAAACCTTGTGTTCTTTGTGTCTTCGTGGTATTTTTCCAACCACAA
>JAIROF010000119.1 GCA_031257655.1 Prevotellaceae bacterium
TTAAGAATTGAGAATTGAGAATTGAGAATTGAGAATTCAACTTTCGCAAGCTGTATATCTTCAGAACTCCTGACCTGATGTACATTTTGTTGTTGATATATAGTCATATATGAAAAACACAGCACAAAACATTACTGTCGCGAAAATAATGTCGGGAATACAATAATGTTGAATTTTATCTTTAATAATCAACTTGTTACATTATTTGATACCCCAAAATTACGACAATGTAATCTGTGCCAAGTCAGGAGTTCTGGAATTTGAAAACGCATTGCTGATTTCGGCGTAAACCCTCTGTGCTCCTCTGTGAAACTTCCGTGTTTATCTGTGCAATAGCAACGCAGAGGCTTCACAGAGGAGCGCAGAGCGAGGTCTTCGACTTTGCCGCACGGCATTTGCAAGCCCCGAGCTGAGCGTAGCGACCTCACGAACACCTTGATAAAAAATAAAGGTGAGCAACGGGCGACCGACATCCCAGCGTGGGGTAAAACCCCACGTGGCGTGGCGTGGCGCGACGGGGTGGGGTGGGGTAGAGGCGGCGGGATACAACCCCACGGCGGTTTTTAAAGCAAAAAATATCGAAATCTTGCTATAAAATATCGAAATATTGCTATTCTCACAGTCGTTGAATCCCTACCTTTGCATAAAAACACTTAAAAAAATATAGTCAGATGAAAACGATAGTATTAAAAAGCAGCCTGCTTGCCGTTGCTGTGGTATCGCTGCTCCTCGGGTGTAAATCCGATCGCGCTATTGACATCAGCTCGGTAGCATCGCCCAAGGGGACGAAGGTTTTTCAGCCGGATTGGGATAGCATAGCCAGGCATTATCAGTTTCCCGAGTGGTTTGTTGACGCCAAGTTCGGTATTTTTATTCACTGGGGTGTGTATTCGGTTCCGGCCTTTGGGTCGGAGTGGTACCCGCGCAACATGTACCAAAAAGATACCCGCGAATACCACCACCATATCGCCACCTACGGCGCCCATACGGAGTTTGGCTACAAGGATTTTGTGCCGATGTTCAGGGCCGAAAAGTTCGACGCCGCGCAGTGGGCGTCCTTATTCAGGAAGGCGGGCGCCCGGTACGTTGTTCCCGTGGCGGAGCATCACGACGGCTTTGCGATGTACGGCAGCGACCTGAACGAATGGAACGCGGTGAAAAAAGGCCCCAAAAAAGACATCATTGGGCTGCTCAAGCAGGCGGTCGAAAAGGAAGGGCTCGTGTTTGGGCTATCCACCCACCGCGCCGAAAATGCGTGGTTCTATGACGGCGGAATGAGCTTCCCTTCGGATGTGCAGGACACGACGATTTCGCTGTATGGCCACAGGTTGCCCCATGGAACCTACACCGAAGATTTTGCAAAGGAATGGCTGGCGCACACCTACGAGCTGATCAACAAGTACAAGCCCAAGCTGATATGGTTCGACTGGACGGTGAATAACCCTGTCCTTATGCCATACTTCAACAAATTTTTGGCCTACTACTACAACAATGCGCTGGACTGGGGCGTAAACGTGGTCGTGAACACCAAGCATGGCTACCCGACCACCGTGCAGGTGTGGGACATAGAGCGCGGAAAATCGGATAAGCTGATGCTGCGTCCCTGGCAAACCGACACCTCTATCGGCAAAAAATCGTGGTCGTACGTTGAGGGCGAAGAAAATAAAACCCCCGAGCAAATTGTGCACGACCTGATCGATATCGTAAGCAAAAATGGCGTGCTGCTGCTCAACATCGGGCCAAAGGCCGACGGCACGATTACCGACGAGCAAACGGACATCCTGCTGGCCATCGGCGAATGGCTCAACGTGAACGGAGAGGCCATTTACGGAACGCGCTGCTGGAAAAAATTCGGAGAAGGCGCAACGGAATCCACCAAAGGCGCCTTTACCGACAACACCGCCACGCCGTACACCGCAAGCGACATTCGCTTCACCACCAAGGGAAACGATTTCTACGCCATAGCGCTGGGCTGGGCCAACGAAACGCTGGTCAAATCGTTGAACCGCGCGGTCGTTGCCGACGCCAAAATCCTAAGCGTACAAATGCTGGGCGCCGACGAAAAAATTGCCTGGACGCAAACCGACGAAGGCCTAAAGCTATCCTTCCCACAAGCCAAACCCTGCCGATTTGCCTACGCCTTCAAAATCACCTTCGACAAAAAAGTGGGCGAACACCTCCAATCGGAAGCCGTAGACTTTGCAGTTGAGAATTGAGAGTGGAGAATTGAGAATTATCCGTACCGCCGGGATTGTCTGAACTCGGATTTTATGGGATTTTTGGGAGTAAGATGATTAATACCGCGTAGCGCTGTAGAGACGCACGCTGTCTGCGCCTCTACGTAGCACTAGTTTTTAGTTTTTAGTTTTTAGTTTTTAGTTTTTAGTTTTTAGTTTTTAGTTTTTAGTTTTTAGTTTTTAGTTTTTAGTTTTTAGTTTTATGAAAACAAATGCTTTTATCATTGCTGCGCTCATGGCGGCCACCGTATGTGGCGCCGGTGCAAGGGCTGAGGCTCAAAACAGCTATCCTGAGCCGGAGCCGATGTCCCACGCAATGTCGGAATTTTGGACGCCGCAACCCCCGGTGGTCACCCCCGGCAAGGCCACCGCAGGCGCAATTATCTCTCCGCCTTCGGATGCTATCGTCTTGTTCGACGGCAAAGACCTCTCCGCCTGGAAGCGCAGCGGCAAGGAGGAGGGCGCCCCGCAATGGACGGTCGCCAACGGCATCCTCATTGCTACGCCAACCGGCAGCATTGAGACAAAGCAGCATTTTGAAAGCTGCCAGCTGCACATCGAATGGCGCATCTCCGAAAACGTTACCGGCAAAGGCCAGGGACGCGGAAACAGCGGCGTGTACCTGCAAGGCCTGTACGAAGTGCAGGTGCTGGATTCCTACCAAAACGAAACGTATGCCAACGGCCAGGCCGGCAGCATTTACAAGCAGTATCCTCCTCTGGTAAACGCCATGCGCAAGCCGGGCGAATGGAACGTGTACGACATTATCTACTCGGCGCCGGTGTTCAAAAAAGACGGAACGTACCGCATCCCGCCTACCATCACGGTAATCCACAACGGCGTTGTTGTCCAAAACCACGCAACGATTCTGGGGACAACCGAATACATTGGCTTTCCCAGAGTGGTTGCGCATGGAGCCGGCCCAATACTGCTACAGGATCACGGCGATGCCGTCAGCTTCAGGAATATCTGGCTAAGAGAGCTGTAGCGGCAAGGCGCTCCTCCGGCGCCATATTTTTCTCAGCTGTTCGCGAATTTTTTTTTGTCCACGAATTGCACGAATTTGCACGAAATTTTTTGTCCACGAATACGAATCGCGCGCATTTTTTGGCGATGCTCCGCGCGGACGAAAGCTGCGATTTGTGTTTTTAGCGCGCAGATGACGCGGTTTTTTTTATGATTTGCACAGATTTTAGCCACTTCTTTATCTGCGTAAATCATCAAAATCCGCGTCATCTATGCGCTATTTTCGTACAAAACCATGCCGAGCGCAGTAGAGCCAAAAAATCGTGCAATTCGTGGACAAAAAAAATTCGTCCAAATTCGTGCAATTCGAGGACAAAAGAAATCGTGCAATTCGAGGACAAAAAAGAGAAATATCCCGATTTAGGGGCTTCTATAGGCTCCCCTGCAAAAAATATGAGTTTGCGGGAGAGGTTGGCGCATTATTTTTGCGCTTACAGGTGTTTCTTTCAATAAAAAAGTGTAAATTTGCAGCCTCAAAAAGTGGTGTAATCGGCGCATGACCGCCCCGAAAGGCTGGTAAGCTGCTCATACCACAGAGGATGCCGGTTAAATTTGAAATCATTAAAAACCCAAAGCAATGCAAGGAAAAGGAATAATTAGATTTTTGGCAGCAGTGCTCGGATTGGTATGCCTGTTCGAGCTCTCGTTTACGCTTGTAACCTACCGCATAGGTAAAAAGGCGGAGGCTTACGCAACCGACGAAAACGGAAGCTTTAGCGCCGCCCGGGAATCGGCTTACTTAGACTCCATGTCGGCCGAAGTAGTGTACAACATTGGCGTGGCAAAGTTTACCTACAAGGAGTGCAAGGAGAAGGAGATCAACCTTGGCCTCGACCTCAAGGGCGGTATGAACGTGATGCTGGAGATATCCGTTCCGGATATCATCCGCGCCATGTCGGGCAACAGCAGCGACGAAACCTTCAACCGGGCAATGGAGCAGGCAAAAAAGAATCAGGTGACGGGCGAAGATGATTTTGTGGGGCTGTTTGCGCAGGCCTTCAGGGAGGTAGCCCCAGGCGACAGGCTGAGCCGCATCTTCGGCACCTACGAGCTGCGCAATAAAATCAACGCCAACACCAGCGACGACGACGTGATAAAAATTATCCGCACCCAAACGGAGGCCGCCATGGCCAACTCCTTCAACGTGCTGCGCAGCCGCATAGACCGCTTTGGCGTAACGCAACCCAACCTGCAGCGCCTGGGCAACAGCGGACGTATCCTGGTGGAGCTGCCCGGCGTGAAAGACCCCGACCGCGTGCGGAAGCTCCTGCAAGGGACGGCCAACCTCGAGTTCTGGGAAACGTACGAAAATACGGAGCTCTTTATGGCGCTCAACGAATCGAACAAAAAAATTAAGGAGTACATAGACGCGGAGCAGGCGCTGGGCGATAGCACCGGCGCCGCCGCCGGCAGCGTCGCAGCCGCCGCCGATGCCGTTGCCGCCCCCGAAGAAGACGGAAAGGATGATGCCGTGAGCGACCTGCTTTCGCAGATAGAGGGAAGCGCCGATTCTTCCGCCGGCTCAACCTCCGCCCAGGAAGTAGACTTTGCCAAAAACAACCCGCTGTTCTACGTCCTTTCGCCCTCGCTCGACGAGCGCGGCGCAGCGGCTCCGGGCGCGCGCGTGGGCATTGCGCACTACCGCGACACGAGCAAAATACGCCGCTGGCTGGAGCTCCTGCAGGTGCGCTCGCTCTTCCCGCGCGACGTGCGCTTCATGTGGTCTATAAAGCCCATCGACAAAGGCGGCACCTACTACGAGCTGGTGGCCATCAAAGCCAACACGCGCGACGGAAAGGCGCCGCTCGACGGCGGCATGGTGGTGAGCGCACAAAAGGGATTCTCCGGTAAGAGCGCCTACGCCGAAGTCTCCATGTCTATGAACACGGAGGGCGCCAAAATATGGGCGCGCCTCACCGCCGACAATATCGGCAAGTGCATCGCCATTGTGCTCGACGGCTACGTTTACTCCTACCCCCGCGTGAGCAACGAAATTAAGGGCGGCAACTCTTCCATTACCGGTCAGTTTTCGCCGGAGGAAGCCGACGACTTAGCCAACGTCCTCGAATCGGGCAAGCTGCCTACGCCGGCGCGCATCATCCAGGAGGCGGTGGTGGGGCCATCGCTCGGCCAGGAATCCATCAGCTCAGGCCTGTCGTCGTTTGTGATAGCCTTTATCATAGTGCTCATTTACATGGTGCTCTTCTACAGCACCGGCGGCTGGGTGGCCAACGTTGCGCTGCTCACCAACGTATTCCTCCTGTTTGGCGTGCTGGCCTCGCTCCGCGCCGTGCTCACCCTGCCCGGCATTGCGGGTATCGTGCTCACGATGGGCATGGCCATCGACGCCAACGTCATCATCTACGAGCGCATTAAGGAGGAGCTGCGAGCGGGAAAGGGCCTCCGCCTCGCGGTCGCCGACGGCTACAAGAATGCCTACTCCGCCATTATCGACGGAAACGTTACCACCATCATTACGGGTATCATGCTCTTCCTGTTCGGCTCTGGCCCCGTGCAGGGTTTTGCTACCACCCTTATTATCGGCATCCTCACCTCGCTGTTTAGCGCCATCTTCATCTCAAGGCTCATCTTCCTGGCGCTGCTGGACAGAGACAAGGCGGTAAAGTTCGACAACAAAATGTCGCGCAACTTTCTCCAAAACCTGCACATCGACTTTATCGGCCTGCGCAAGTACGGCTACGCTATTTCGTCGATTATCGTGGTGCTTGGCTGCGCTTCGCTGGCCGTGCGCGGGCTGAGCTACGGCGTTGACTTTGCCGGCGGGCGTACCTACGTGGTGCGCTTCGACCAAAAAGTTTCGTCCGAAGACGCGCGCAGCGCCGTGCGCGAGCAGATCGAAAGCGCCAAGGGCGCCTCGGTGGAGGTGAAAACGTACGGCACGGCCGGCCAGCAGCTAAAGGTGACCACCGACTACCTCATTGCCGACCAGTCGACAACGGCCGACAGCCTGGTGGAGGTAATGCTCTACAACGCGCTGGGGCAGCTGTACGCAGCGCCAATCTCCCACGCCGAATTTATCTCTACGCTCGAAAACCCCAACGGCATCATCAGCTCCGAAAAGGTAGGCCCTACCGTAGCCGACGACATTAAGCGCGACGCCGTGATTGCCGTTATCCTGGCCGTGGTCGCCATGTTCCTTTACATTGCCCTTCGCTTCCGCCGCTGGCAGTGGGGTATGGGCGCCGCCGTGTCGCAGGCGCACGATGCCGCCGTGGTAATTTTCCTCTTCTCCGCCATCTCCGGGGTGGTGCCCTTTACCATGGACATAGACCAGTCCTTCATTGCGGCGCTGCTCACCATTATCGGGTACTCCATCAACGATACGGTGATTATTTTTGACCGCATTCGCGAAAATGTTTCCAACCACCCAAAAATCGACCTGCGGCAAAACATCAACGACGCCATAAACGCCTGTATGGCGCGTACCTTCAACACCTCCTGCTCTACGATTATGGTGCTGCTCATGATATTTTTGTTTGGCGGAGAATCCATTCAGGGCTTTGCCTTCGCCCTGCTGGTAGGCGTGATATTCGGTACCTACTCCTCGATGTTTATTGCAGCGCCCCTGG
This sequence comes from Prevotellaceae bacterium, assembly GCA_031257655.1. GTDB lineage: Bacteria > Bacteroidota > Bacteroidia > Bacteroidales > UBA932 > JAITMY01. The sequence continues at coordinate 6,854 of JAIROF010000119.1, forward strand.
CCTACGAAGTGCTGAAAAATAAGCAGGCGAAAAAATGAATTAAGAATTAGGAATGCGTGTTACGCAGGGGGTTGGCGGTACTCGGATTTTTTTGATTTGAATGATTGCTATGATTGCCGGCGCAAGGTGCGATGCATAGCGCTGTAGAGACGCACGGCGTGCGTCTCGCCGTGGCATCGCGCCTCAGCACCTTTTCGTCGTGAGACGCACGCCGTGCGTCTCTACGGCGACATTTCGCCGCCTTTTCGTCGTGAGACGCACGCCGTGCGCCTCTACACCCTTTCGCTGCCCTTTCGCCGTTGAGACGCTTTTTTTGCGTAACATGAAGTAATTCAATCGGATTTCACTTTCTTAAATTGCAGATTTACAGCAATTTGACAAAATGTTTTAGAGCTGTCTGTTGCTACTTTTGGTTCGCCATCGCAATCGCTGCGATTTATAGGGCTGAAAGCCCGCCGGTGATGTCATAAATTGTACGATATTAAAAGTATTGTGCTGATTATAAGTCGTTTAATATAATAAGGTAGTGAGCTTGTTGTTTATAGTATATCTCTCTGCTACTGAGGTTGTTTTGTTGTTGAATGAGGTAAAAAATTAGGTTCTTCACCCATCCAATTTACGACACTACCAGCTCGCCAAGCATTGACGTAGGGCAACGCTACGAATTAGAACGCCTTCTCAGCTCTCAATTTTCAACTCTCAACTCTCAATTCTCAACTCTCAACTCTCAATTTGCCACTCCCCCTTACCCAAGCGCTCTTTTCTGCCCTTCGCCGGCAACATGCTGAAGCTCACGCTGCAAAGGCTGTAATTTTCCACCTTAAATACCGCTCCGGCGGCGGTTTTTACTGTTATGCTTTTTAAAATTTCTGCCGGCAGCGGGGCTGCCGTAAAATAAACTCGCATGAGCAATCGTTTTAATGGGGACGCTTGCGCGTGGGGGCTAAGTTCGCGTGCCCTGCCGCAACCGGAATTTTTTGCACATGGAGCCGTACACCATTCCAAAGAACGGGGCGTAACGTCCGAAAAGCCTCACGAGTAGGGCATAACAAAATCACTTTAAAAACCATTTTTCATGAAAAAGATTATTTTACTTGCTGCGCTTGTCGCCGGGACGGCCTCTGTTGCCGTAGCAGGGGAGAAGGCTCGGCTCGGCGTAAGGGCAGGGCTTAACTTCGATAGCCAAACGGTTTCGGGTGGCGGGACTTCCGAAACGTCGGACAGCAAGTTTGGGTTTCACCTTGGCGCTGTTGTCGATGTTCCGCTGGCCTCCTGCGCAGCTGCGCTGCCCGAATGGCTCTACTTTCAGCCCGGGCTGTACTTTACCACCAAGGGGGGCAAATGGGATGCCAGATTCATCAAGAATACCACCAGCCTGTACTATTTGGAGCTGCCGCTGCTGGTTTCGGCAAAGCTGTCCCTTACGGATAACTTGAAGGTAAGAGCGGACTTTGGCCCCTCTATTGGCTTTGCGGTAGGCGGAAAGACCAAAGTAGGCTCCTTCAGCGGAAAGGTGTTTGATAACGATAAGACCCGCCGGTTTAACTTTGGGCTCGACTTTGGTCTCGGCGTGGAGTACCGGCAGCTTTACCTTGGCGCGGGCTACGACCTTGGGCTGACCAGCATGCGCACCGACAATTCGCTAAAAAATCGCACCTTCAGCATCAGCCTTGGCTACAACTTCTAAGCCCTGCGGGCTGAGCGTTGCTGGCCGGGCTGCCGGCGCCGGGTCGCCCCGAGCGCTTTGCGGGCGCCGCCGCCGGGCAAGCCTTGCTCTGCGCTGAGCCTTGCAGGCGGCAAGGCGCGATGGTAATACCAAAAGAGCCGTCCCACTGCGTGGGGCGGCTCTTTTTGGCTGCTGCCGGCATAGCGCCTTATCCCAGGTACGACTTGAGCAGCTTGCTGCGCGAGTTGTGGCGCAGGCGGCGAATGGCTTTCTCCTTAATTTGGCGAACGCGCTCGCGGGTGAGGCCAAACTTTTCGCCTATCTCCTCCAGCGTCATCTCCTGCTGCCCGATGCCGAACACGTACTTCACGATGTCGCGCTCGCGGTCGGTGAGCGTGGAGAGCGCCCGGTCTATTTCGCGCGCGAGCGATTCGTTGATAAGCCCGCGGTCGGCGCTGGGCGAATCGTTGTTCACCAGCACGTCGAGCAGGTTGTTGTCTTCGCCGTCCACAAAGGGCGCATCTACCGATACGTGCCGTCCCGATACCTTAAGGGTGTCGGCCACCTTGTCCTTAGGTATTTCCAGCACGTGCGAAAGCTCGTCGGCCGAGGGTGCCCGCTCGTGCTCCTGCTCAAACTTGGCCAGCGCCTTGTTGATTTTGTTGAGCGATCCCACCTGGTTGAGGGGCAGGCGCACAATGCGCGACTGCTCGGCCAGGGCCTGCAAAATGGATTGGCGTATCCACCACACGGCGTAGGAAATGAACTTAAAGCCGCGCGTTTCGTCGAACTTTTCGGCGGCTTTTATCAGGCCGAGATTTCCTTCGTTGATGAGGTCGGGGAGGGTAAGCCCCTGGTTTTGGTACTGCTTTGCCACCGATACCACGAAGCGCAGGTTGGCGCGGGTAAGCTTTTCGAGCGCGGCCTGGTCGCCCTTTTTGATGCGCTGCGCCAGCTCTACTTCATCTTCGACCGAAATAAGCTCTTCGCGACCTATCTCCTGCAGGTACTTGTCCAGCGAAGCGCTTTCGCGGTTGGTGATGGATTTTGTTATTTTTAGTTGCCTCATGAAATTTTATTAGTTTTAATTTTTAAGCTTGTTGTTAATCGAAGCCTACGGCGTAGTATGCCACTACGCCGTTGGGGTAAATTCCTTCCACCAGCGCGGCTTCGTTGCTGATTGTGCTCAAAATTCGCTGCACATCGGCTACGCTGCTCACCGGCGTGCGGTTGATGCGGGTTATGATGTAGCCTTGCCGTATGCCGTGCTTCATCAGCCGGCCTTGCTTGAGCTCGGTCACCTGCACGCCGTTGGCTATTCGGAGCGTGCGCTTAGTGGCGGCGTCTACCTCCTGGAGCGTAGCGCCCAGCACGCTTGGCAGGGTGTTGTCGTTGGGCTTTACCAGGCTGGTCGTGCCCGCCCTGTTCCTTAAAATAACGTTTATGTATTTCGTTTTATTATCCCTATTAACAGTAAGCGATATTTGGTCGTTGGGCCTGAACTTGCTGATTTGCTCTTGCAGCTGCGCGCCCGTATTCACGGCAATATCGTTTACCTTAACCACCACGTCTCCTTTTCTCACGCCGGCCTGCTCGGCGGCTCCGCCTTCTATCACGTTGGCAATCAGCACGCCCTGTATTTCCTTAATGCCGTATTCGGCGGCCGTTTCGGAGGTGAGCTCCTGGAGGTTGACGCCCAGCACCGCCCGCTGCACTACGCCGAACTCAATGATGTCTGTTGCCACCTTGTTGACAATGCTGCTTGGCACGGCAAAGGAGTATCCTGCAAACGTGCCGGTGGGCGAGGCGATGGCGGTGTTGATGCCCACCAGCTCTCCGCGCGTGTTGACGAGCGCGCCGCCGCTGTTGCCCGGGTTGACCGCCGCGTCGGTTTGGATGAACGATTCGATCTTGAACTTGTCGGACAGGATGTTGATGTTGCGCGCCTTGGCGCTCACAATGCCGGCGGTGACGGTGGAGGTGAGGTTGAGCGGGTTGCCAACGGCCAGCACCCATTCGCCTATCCGCAGCTCGTCGGAGTTGCCCATGGCGACAAACGGGAGGTCTTTTCCCTCTATCTTAATCACGGCGATGTCGGTGCTCGGGTCGGCGCCCACGAGCTTGGCGGTGAACGTGCGCTTGTCGTTGAGCGTAACGTGGATTTGCTCGGCGCGCGCTATCACGTGGTTGTTGGTTACGATGTACCCGTCGGAGGACAGGATGACGCCCGACCCCATGCCCTGCGCGGGCTGCGGCTCGTAGAAGTAGTGCCGAAACCCGTAGAAGAAGTCGTGGAACGAATCGGAGGAGCGCTGTACGATGCGCGTGTAGCCGGTGGTAACGTTCACCACGGCGTTTACCGTTTTTTCGGCCGCTACCGTAAAGTCGACTCCCCCTGCCGCCGCTGCTGCGCTCGGCGACGAAAGAAAGGACGGCATGGCGTACGTTGCGGCGCTTTGGCCGCTGTTGTTGGCCGTTTTTTGGGTGTGTAACACCACAAACGCTGCCGCTGCTCCCATGGTGGCGGCAACTAATCCGGAGATGAGGATGTGCTTTTTCATAATTTATTTGTGTAGTTATTATACGGTTAGTTTACGAGATTTGTTTCAAAAATGCAAACATAACTTTGTAGAAAAATATGCTGCATTACCTTCGGCAAATATCGTACCTTCCGGCTCTGGCTTGCAATTCTGTCACCTTATTGGTATTTATTAGCTGAGAGGCGTGCGGTTATCCTTGATATTTATGTTCCTTTGTATGCAATTTTGTCAGCATAGAAGTTATGGCCATAGTTACGCTCACCACCGACTGGGGGGTATCCGATTTTTACGTAGGGGCGCTTAAGGGGCACATTCTGAGCTTGTGCCCGCAGGCGCATATTGTTGACATTTCGCACGACTTGTCGCACTTGGAGGCCCTTACCGCAGGCGCCTACAAGCTGCGCAACGCCTACCCGTTCTTTCCTGCGGGCAGCGTTCACGTGGTGGGGGTGCGCAGCGAAGATGCGCCCGGAGAGCCGTTTATAGCGGTCGAAAGCAGGGGGCACCTGTTTATTTGCAAAAACAACGGGTTTCTGAGCCTCGCGCTCGACGATTTTGTCAGCGCCACCGCCATAGCGTCGCCGGCAGCGCCTGCGGCGAGCTTTAGCATCCTGCACGCTGTTCCGCCGGCCGTTCAAAAGCTGCTGCAGGGCGCGCCGATAGGCAGCCTTGGCCAGGCAGTAGCGCCAAAGGCCTACGTGCAGGAGCAGCCCCTCGTGCGCCGGAGGCGGGAGGGCGCCGCCGAGCCGGGCGCAATGCCTCCCGTAGATGCTATCATTGGCCACATACTCCACATCGACAGCCACGGAAATATCATTACCAACATCGCGCGCGAGCTCTTCTACGAAAGCGCACAGGGCCGGACGTGCACCATTTTTGTCAACAGCCACCGCTACCGGATTTCGCAGGTGAGCAACACCTACGCCGACGTAAAAGACGGCGAGCCGGTGGCCTTCTTCAACGCGCAAAACCTGCTCGAAATAGCCTTCCACCACGGCAACGCGAGCCACCTCTACCGGCTCGACGGCAGAGGGGGAATAACGATTGAGTTTAACGGATAAGCGCATTTAAAAGATAGGAACGCTAACATTTGTAAAGATTAGATGAAAGAAACGCTACAATCATTTGAGCGGCTGCTCAGCATCATGAGCGAGCTGCGCACCAAGTGCCCGTGGGACAAGGAGCAAACCATCGGGAGCATCCGTCCGCTCACCATTGAGGAAACCTACGAGCTGAGCGAAGCCATACTGGCGGGCGATATGCAGAACATCCGCAAGGAGCTGGGCGACATCCTGCTGCACGTTGTTTTTTACGCCAAGATAGCGTCCGAAACCGGCGCCTTTGACGTGAAGGGTGTGATCGACGGCCTCTGCGACAAGCTGATCTACCGCCACCCGCACGTGTTTGGCGAGCATCAGGCCGCCACCGCAGGGCAGGTGGTCAAAAATTGGGAGCAGCTCAAGCTGAAGGAGAAAGGCGGCAACAAGACGGTGCTGTCGGGCGTGCCGGCGTCGCTGCCGGCGCTGATAAAGGCGCAGCGCGTGCAGGAAAAGGCGCGGGCGGTGGGCTTCGACTGGGAGCAGCGCGAGCAGGTGTGGGACAAGGTGCAGGAGGAGCTGGACGAGCTGCGGGAGGAGGTGCAAAAGGCCAGCGCCCTGCGCATGGAGGAGGAGCTGGGCGACCTGCTCTTTGCCATGGTCAACGCCGCCCGCCTCTACGGCGTCGACCCCGAAACGGCGCTGGAGCGAGCCAACAAGAAATTTATCCGCCGGTTTGGCTACCTCGAGCAGCAAACCATCCGGCAGGGGAGGCCGCTCACGCAAATGACGCTGGCGGAAATGAACGAAATCTGGGAGGAGGCCAAGCGCCATGAACATAGTCCTGCTTGACCGCGCCTCGCTGGGCGATGCCAGCCTTGCCCCGCTGGAGCAGCTGGGCCGCCTCACCGTGTACGGCGATACCGCCGCCGGCGAAGTCGTGGAGCGCTGCCGAGACGCCGATATTATCGTCTGCAACAAGGTGAAGATCACCGCGCACATCATGGACGCGCTGCCCAAGCTGCGCCTGATATGCATCACCGCCACGGGGACGAACAACGTAGAGCTGGAGTACGCAGCGCAAAAAAACATCGGCGTAAAGAACGTTGCCGGCTACTCCACCGCCAGCGTAGCGCAGGTTACCTTTGCGCTGCTGCTTTCGCTCATGCACAGCACCGCCTACTTCGACGCTTACGTCAAAGGCGGACAGTACGCGCAGAGCCACCTGTTTACGCACTACGGGCGCGCGTTCTACGAGCTGGCGGGCAAGCGCTTCGGGGTAATCGGCATGGGCAACATCGGCCGGCGCGTGGCGGCCATCGCCGAGGCGTTTGGGGCGAGCGTAGCCTACTACTCCACCAGCGGGCAAAACCTCTCCGCCCCTTACCCCCTGCTGCCGCTCAACGACCTGCTCCAAACCTCGGACGTGGTGAGCATACACGCCCCCCTCAACCGCAACACCTACAACCTGATTGGCTACCCGCAGCTGCAGCGCATGAAGCCTTCGGCCTACCTCGTGAACGCTGGGCGCGGAAAAATCGTAAACGAGGCGGAGCTGGCGCGCGCGCTCAACGAAAACCTCATTGCAGGCGCCGCGCTCGACGTGTTCGAGCATGAGCCGATAAACCCCGACAACCCCCTCCTGAGCCTAAGCAACCCGGAAAAGCTGATGCTCTCCCCACACATCGGCTGGCTCAGCGCGGAAGCGCGAAAAACGCTCGTGGAAAAAGTGGCGGAAAACATTTTATCAATTAGGAATTAAGAATTAGGAATTAGTCCCCCATTAGGCAAAGCTAAATGCAAAATGGCAAATAGCTAAAAATGAGCAAAGTGTATTTTAGTTATATGAAAGGAATTAAAAATTAAGGTAGCTACTCAGGTACCCTTTGTGACCTTTCCGTTAAAAAAAACAACTACAAAAACACACTTTGTGAAATCTTTGTGAACTTTGTTCCTTTGTGGTTGGAAAAATACCACGAAGAC
>JAIROF010000050.1 GCA_031257655.1 Prevotellaceae bacterium
CACACACACACACACACACACACACACACACACACACACACACACACACACACACACACACACACACACACACACACACACACACACACACACACACACACACACACACACACGCACGCACGCACACGCACGCATACATACGCACCCCGCGTAGAGTGTAGTAAATCTTTTTCAAAATCTCAGCATAGCTGCGCCATATTTTTTTTGTGGGGCAGCTTTTTTGTGCGCATGCAGCGGCGCATGCTTCGCTGCATGCGCTGCATTCGCTGCTGTGCCCGTAGAGGAGCCCCAGGCGGCGTATTCGCTATTCGCAGGCTGCATTTTTCACGCAGCATTTGGAGGATACAAATAAAGCTTGTACTTTTGCCCCGTTTGTCGACTAACCGGTCGGTCAATACAAAAATCGAGCAAAAAACGAGGCGCGACATGCCGCGAACAAAAAAAACCAAGCGAAGCCATCGGGAGCGTACCGCAGCGTTTGGGGTTTTTGGAGGCTCCCATAAAAAGTTGAGCGTATGATAGCAAGTTTGGCATGGAGAAACGTTTGGCGCAGCAAGGTGCGTAGCGTTGCCGTGCTGTGCGCAGCAGGGGTCGGCATGTTTGCAGGATTTTACCTGTCGGCTTTCGTGAGCGGGTGGTTAGCCGGCGCCGTAAGCAGCAGTGCTGACGCGCGCTTGTGCCCCGCGCAAATGGGCGACACGGCATTTTTGGCGAACGGCGGCGTGAAAGCGTTCCTCGTTTTCGCCTTTCGGGACGGCACGGGGGAGCAGCCGAGCATCGCCATGCCGCCGGTGCGCATGGCGTGGGCAAAGGCGTTTGCGCTGGGCGTCAACCTTATTTTTCTGGCCGCCCTGTCGTTTGGCGTCACCAGCGCCATGCTGGCGGCGGTGTCGGAGCGCGCGCGCGAGCTGGGCATGCTCAGCGCAATTGGGATGAGCAGGGGGAAGATATTTCGCATGGTTATGCAGGAAACCGTTTTTTTGATGCTGCCGGGGAGCCTTGCGGGGCTGGCGGCGGGCGTGGCAGCCGTTGCCCCGATCGCGGAGAGCGGGGTAGATTTGAGCTTCATGGTGGAGGGGCTGCCGCAAGACGCCGGCTTCTGCTTCATTGTGCACCCGTTAGTGAGCGCACAAACGGTTGTGGAGATTGTTGCGCTGGCCATCATTGCGGGGATGCTATCCGCCGTTTGCCCGGCGCTGAAAGCGATGCAGATTAAATCGGTGAAGGGGGTACGAAAATGAGCGACAAAAAGTGGCCATGGGCAATAGAAAGCGTTGACGAGCAAGGTGCGGCTACACTTTGCGCAATGCGGTAGAAAGTTTTGGCGAAAAGTTGCTATTGCTGGCGGAAGATTTTACCTTTACAATGCTATTAGGAGCGATTGTAAGATTAGTGATATACTTAAAACAAACAAAATCGAAAAAAAAGACATGCAACACATTTTTCTCAACCCCGATGCGTGGATGGCGTTTTTGACGCTGGTTTTCCTTGAGGTCGTGCTGGGCATCGACAACATTATTTTCCTGTCGATTATGGCAAACAAAGCGCCTAAATCGGTGCAGGCCAAGGTTCGCCATGCCGGCCTGCTGCTGGCCATGCTGGGGCGCATTGGCCTGCTGTTTGGCGTATCGCTGCTGATTAAGCTCACGCGCCCCCTGCTTACGGTGGCAGGCGGGTGGGTATCGTTTACCGTCAGCGGGCAGAGCATCATTATCCTGCTGGGCGGGCTGTTTCTGCTCTACAAGAGCGTTGGCGAAATACACCACAAGCTGGAGGCAAAAAGCGGCGCTCCGGCCGTGAAAACAAAAGCCGGCAGCCTGGCCATGATTATCGTGCAAATATTCCTGCTCGACTTGGTATTCTCCATAGATAGCGTGCTGACCGCTATCGGCATGGTGAGCTTTGCGACGTTTGGGTATGCGGGAGCGCTGGCGATAATGGTTACGGCCATCGTGGTAACGGTGATGATTATGCTGTTTTTTTCGGCGCCGGTCAGCCGCTTTGTCAACAGCCACCCTACGGTGCAGATGCTGGCGCTGTCGTTTCTGATCCTCATTGGCGTAACCCTGCTCGTGGAGGCGGGAAGCCTGGCGCACCTCACCGTTATGGGGAGCACGGTTGGCGAAATCCCCAAAGGCTACATCTACTTTGCCATCCTGTTTTCGCTGGGCGTGGAAACGTTGAACTTGAGGATGAAAAGGAAAAGCAAAGAGCCGCCGATAGCGTAAAGGAGACCTCTAAAATTGTGCCTACGCAACCCCAACGGACATGAATGCCATCATCGAAATCGAAGAATTGTACAAGGTCTACCAGGTCGAAGCCCGGGAGGTGCGCGCCGTAGATGGCGTGACGCTGAGCATTGGCGAGGGCGAATTTACCGCCGTTTCGGGTTCCCCCGGTTCGGGCAAAGCCACCCTGCTCCACCTCGCCGGCGGGCTGGATGCGCCCACGTCGGGCCGCCTGCGCGTGGGAGGCGTCGACATTTCGCTTTTGTCGGGCAGCAGGCTGGCCGCGTTCCGGCTGCGCCACATCGGGTTTGTTTTTGAGGCGTACAGCCTGATACCCGTGCTCACCGCCAAGGAGAACGTTGCGCTTGTGCTGGAGCTGCAGGGGCTATCTAAGGGCGAAATCGGGCGGCGGGCAGCGGAGCTGCTGCAGGCCGTTGGGCTGGGCAACTGCATGGACAGCCGTCCCGCCAGGCTCTCCGGCGGGCAGCAGCAGCGCGTAGCCGTGGCGCGGGCGCTGGCGTCGGCGCTGCGGCTTGTGCTTGCCTGCGAGCCTGCCGCCGGGCTCGACGAAAAGTCGGCACAAGGCTTGCTCAGCGTCATGGAGCGGCTCAACCGGCAGGAGGGCGCGACCTTTATCTTCTTCACCCGCGACCCGCGCATCATGGCCAAAGCGCGGCGGATTATCACGCTGGAGAGCGGAAAGGTGGTGAGTGACGCGCTGCAATGAAGCCTGCCTCTCGCGCGCTGCCGGAGATTTGCTCAGGGCGCTCCGTTCCCCCCTTAGCGTTTGCCCAGCTTTTGCTGCCACTTCCACGCCGAGGCCAGCGTATTTTCGAGCGTTTCTTTGGCTTGCCAGCCCAGCTCGGCGTTGGCGTAGGCGGGGTTTGCCCAGATTTTTTCGATGTCGCCGGCGCGGCGGCCTGTAATTTCGTAGTTTAGCTTTACGCCGGTCACCTTTTCGAAGGTGTTTACGACCTCCAGCACCGACACGCCCCTCCCCGTTCCCAGGTTGAACGTTTCCACGGCGCTTTTGCTTTTTCCGGTCAGCATTCGCTGCGCGGCAATCACGTGCGCCTTAGCCAGGTCTACCACGTTGATGTAGTCGCGGATGCACGAGCCGTCTGGGGTATCGTAGTCGTTTCCGAATACGCTCAGCTTGGGGCGCACTCCCGCCGCCGTTTGCGTCACAAAGGGGATGAGGTTTTGCGGGACGCCCAGCGGCAGCTCGCCGATTTCGGCGCTCGGGTGTGCGCCAATGGGGTTGAAGTAGCGCAGCAGGATGCTCCTTATCGGCGCCCCCGACCGCACCGTATCGCTCACAATATCCTCGCAAATCTGCTTGGTGTTGCCGTAGGGCGATTCGGCAGGCTTGCGCGGCGCCCGTTCGGTGACGGGCAGCACGTCGGGCTGGCCGTACACGGTGCACGACGACGAAAAAACGAAATTCTCCACGCCGTACTTCGGCATCAGCTCAAGCAGGTTGATGAGCGAAGTCAGGTTGTTGCGGTAGTACAGCAGCGGCTTTTGCACCGATTCGCCAACGGCCTTGCTGGCCGCAAAGTGGATAATGGCGGCAATGCCACCGTGCTTTGCAAACAGCCGCTCTAAGCCCTCGCCGTCTAAGCAATCGAGCCGCTCAAAGGCCGGGCGAACGCCCGTGATGCGCGCGATGCCCTCCACCACGTCTGCCGACGAGTTGGAGAGGTTATCTACAATGACTACTTCAAATCCGGCATGTTGCAGCTCCACTACCGTGTGCGAGCCGATATACCCTGTTCCTCCCGTAACTAAAATTTTTTGCATAGAATGATGTTGAAATGTTAAAACGTTTAATTGTGAAAATATTGTACTTGAATTTTATTTTTTTTTAGCTGTTTTTTAGCGATTGATTCTTTTGTGTTTGGCGTGTTTAATGGGGGGGCCAATTCGTAATTGGGCTGACGCCCCCGCCCCTACCAATTCGTAATTCTCAAAAGTACGCCTCCTCTTTTCCCGTGATGTCGCTCAGCAGCCGGTTTGGGAGGGAGCTTGCGCCGATGCGGAAAAGCGCCGGACGAAGCCACTCCTCGCCCAGGACGTGCTTCACGATGGCGTAGTACGTTACGGCGTCGGCGGTGGTAGCGATGCCGCCTGCGGCCTTAAAGCCCACCCGACGATGCGCGCGCTCGTAAAAATCTTTTATGGCCCGGCACATCACCAGCGCCGCCTCCGGCGTAGCGCCGGGCGTAACCTTTCCGGTGGATGTTTTGAGGAAGTCTGCGCTCGCTTTCATGCACCCCACGCTGGCTACGCGCACGGACTGTAGCGACGGCAGCGCACCCGTTTCCAAAATTACTTTGAGGCGGCGGCATCTCCCTATGTTGTTGTCTTTTATGTCTGCTATTTGGGAAAACGTAGAGTAGTGGTCGTTGGCCAAAAAGCAGTGCAGCGCCATAACCACGTCCACTTCGTCGGCGCCGGCTTCAATGGCCATGCGGCACTCCATCTTTTTTACGTGGTAAAAGGTCTGGGAGGTGGGGAAGCCTGCGCCGACCGATACAATGCTCACGCGCCTTTCACTATGAAGCGTCAGGTACACATCTCTCACCAGCGTGGGGTACACGCAGATGCCCGCAACGTTGGGGATGTTGGCGTAGCGCGACGGAAATTCGTTGACCTTTTTGGCCATCTGCTTAGCAACCGCAGGCGTATCGGTAGCGTTGAGCGACGTGTAGTCAACAAAGCTCAGGCACTGCTTGTACACGTCAACGGTGTGCAGCTGCTTGGCCTCTTCGGCAATCACGCTGAGCTCTTGCGCCACAGCTGCCTCATCTACTTCTGGATGGGGGTCTTCAAAGGGAATGTCTGGCGTCATTTCTACTATTTTTTACGGTTTGTACTAACAGCGGTGATGCTGTCCCGCAGGTCTGTGACCTGCGGTTATGGATGTCCTGCCTTTGCAGGCAGGGCGCAAGGCGGTGGCGTTGCTCCGCAGGTCTGTGACCTGCGGTTATGGATGTCCTGCCTACACTAAGGGATGAGAAATAAATAAATTATTATGGATTTTGTCCGTAGGACATGCATATCAATAGAAATGATGAGACAACATCTTACTTTTCAACCCCGTATCGGGTTGAACTCCTACGGAGTTCCGAATAGGGGTGGGGCTACATAATTTCTATTGATATGAAAACCCTAAAGGGTTATTTCTGTTACAAGGTATTTATTTCGCATCCCTACTACAACTAACTACAATTAACTACATTAACTACATTAACTACTCCAGCTACTAACTACCAGCTACTAACTACTAACTACTAACTAAACTACCCCTCTTTCGTATCAATCCAGATGGTCACCGGGCCATCGTTTACGAGCGCCACCTGCATGTTGGCGCCAAATTCGCCTGTTCCGACAGGTTTTTTCAGCTCGGCCTGCACCAGCTCCACGAACCTTTCGTAGAGGGGGGCGGCGATTTCCGGTCGTGCGGCGCGGATGTAGGAGGGTCGGTTTCCCTTTTTTGTTTCCGCATGGAGCGTGAACTGGCTCACCACAATAGCGTCGCCGTTTACGTCCTGCAGCGAGCGGTTCATCACGCCCTGCTCATCGTCGAAAATGCGCAGGTGCGCCAGCTTTGCCGCGCCCCGCGACAGGTCGGCCTCGCTGTCGGCCGCCTCAAAGCCGACCAACACCAAAAGCCCCCTTCCGGATTTCGCTTTTTCGACCCCGTTGATGGCAACCGACGCCTCTACTACTCTTTGAATTAGCATCCTCATGCGCTAGCGTTTACGGATTTGATGCAAAAATTTAAAACACAAATTTACAAATAAAATTCCATTTAGCGTGATTATTATTGTAATATGAGCTACATTTGTACCCTCTAATTATTTAAGTTCAGTAATATTATGTTGATACAGGAAAATCTGCCGTATAAGGTAAAAGACTTACAGCTCTCGGAGTGGGGTCGCAAGGAGATTGAAATTGCCGAAAAGGAAATGCCGGGCTTGATGTCGCTCCGCGCAAAGTATGGCCGGGAGCAGCCGCTGAAAGGCGTTCGCATCATGGGGTCGCTGCACATGACCATTCAAACGGCGGTGCTGATAGAAACGCTTAAGGCGCTGGGGGGCGATGTTCGCTGGTGCAGCTGCAACATTTTTTCTACGCAAGACCACGCCGCCGCCGCCATTGCCGCCGCCGGCACGCCCGTTTTTGCGTGGAAGGGCGAAACGCTGGCGGAGTACTGGTGGTGCACCGCCATGGCGCTATCGTTCCCCAACGGTAGGGGGCCACAGCTGATAGTAGATGACGGCGGCGATGCAACGCTGCTTATCCACAAAGGATTTGCCGCCGAAAAAGACGCCAAAACGCTGGACGTAACGCCCGGCTCCACAGAGGAAGGCGTTATTCTACAGCTGCTAAAAGACCTCCTCCGGGAGGACGGGCAAAAGTGGCGCCGCACGGTTGCCGACTGGAAAGGCGTGAGCGAAGAAACCACCACCGGCGTGCACCGCCTCTACCAGATGCAGGAGCGCGGCGAGCTCCTCGTGCCGGCCATCAACGTAAACGATTCGGTAACCAAGAGCAAGTTCGACAACCTGTACGGCTGCCGCGAATCGCTCGCCGACGGCATAAAGCGCGCAACCGACGTGATGATTGCCGGAAAAGTCGTGGTCGTATGCGGCTACGGAGACGTAGGCAAGGGCTGCGCAAAGTCCATGCGAAGCTACGGAGCGCGCGTTATCGTTACGGAGATAGACCCCATCTGCGCGCTGCAGGCCGCTATGGAGGGGTTTGAGGTCAAAACGGTGGAGGATGCGCTGGACGAAGGGAACATTTACGTTACCACCACCGGAAACCGCGACGTCATTACGCTGGAGCATCTGCAAAAAATGAAAGACCAAACCATTGTGTGCAACATTGGGCACTTCGACAACGAAATTCAGGTGGACAAGCTCAACGCGCTGGCGGGCGTAAAACGGGAGAACATCAAGCCGCAGGTGGACAAGTACCTTTTCCCCGACGGGCACGCCATCTTCCTCTTAGCCGAAGGGCGGCTGGTAAACCTTGGCTGCGCAACGGGGCATCCCTCCTTCGTGATGAGCAACTCGTTTACCAACCAAACGCTGGCGCAGGTAGAGCTGTGGACAAACAAGGCGCTGAAGGCCGGCGTCTACACGCTGCCCAAGCATTTAGACGAGGAGGTAGCGCGCCTCCACCTGGGGCAAATCGGCGCAAAGCTCACACGCCTCACCCCCGAACAGGCCGAATACATCGGCGTAAAGGTAGAGGGGCCGTACAAGGCGGAGATATACAGATACTGATGGGAATTGAGAATTGAGAATTGAGAATTGAGAATTTGAAACCGGAATATCCACGCGTTAGCGCCCCGTCCCGTAGGGACGGAATGTAGGTAGAAACCGGAATGTCCACGCGTTATCGCCTCGTCCCGTAGGAACGGAATGTCGGGAGCGTAAACAGATGTAAAATGGCAAATACCTACACACAGCTTCACATACACGGCATCTTTGCCGTACAAAACCGCATCTCGCTGATAAAGGAATCGTGGCGGGAAGAATTGTACAAATATATTACCGGTATTGTCCAAAATCACGGACATAAGATGCTACAAATTGGCGGAATGAATGCCCGACCATATACACGTGCTGTTCGGTATGCGTCCGGTGGAATCGCTGTCTGCTTTGATGCAAGCCGTCAAGGGAGAATCGTCCGAATGGATAAATAAGCGACGCCTGATGGCGGGGCATTTTTTGTGGCAGGAGGGTTACGGCGCATTATTCGTATTCCCAATCGCAGCTATACGATGTAATACAGTATATTGCCAACCAACCCGCACATCATAAAAAGAGGAATATGGTAGAGGAGTACACAACTTTTTTGAAAAATTTCGGCGTGGAATACGATGAAAAATATGTTTTTAAACAGGTGGATTAACAATCACATTCCGTCCCTACGGGACGGGGCGGATGGGGGACATTTCGTTTTCTACCGACATTTCGTCCCTACGGGACGGGGCGGAAATTCGTGGACAAAAAAATCCGAGTTCAGACATTAAAAATCAACATTTAGCATCGAAAATTTATCTCAAATACGGGCCAACTTTGCAGAGGCGGTGCAGGTGCTGCAAAATTTTGCGCAAAACGAGCAGAATATTGTGGCCGTAGACCGCGCGGCAACGCTCATGGCGGAAGCCATTGCCGGGGGCGGAAAAATCATTTCGTGCGGCAACGGCGGCTCTATGTGCGACGCCATGCACTTTGCCGAGGAGCTGTCGGGGCGCTTTCGCAGCGACCGGCGCGCGCTGCCCGCAGTGGCGGCAAGCGACGCCTCTCACCTCACCTGCACCGCAAACGACTACGGCTTTGAGAGCGTCTTTTCGCGCTTTGTGGAAGCCCTGGGGCGACAGGGTGACGTGCTGCTGGCCATCAGCGCCAGCGGAAACTCCGCCAACGTAGTAAAGGCCGTAGAAATTGCCAAGCTGCAAGGAATGCACGCGGTAGGCCTGACCGGAAAAAACGGCGGCTTGCTGGCCGGCGTCTGCGATGTTACCCTTTGCGTGGCCCACAGCGGCTACGCCGACCGGATACAGGAGGTGCACATCAAGATTATACACACGCTCATACAGCTCATTGAGCAAAAGCTGGGCCTGTAAAACCTGCAAAATGAAAATTTTGCGCTATTGATCAACAACCCAAAATCATTTTTTATATGAACTTAGCATCGAAATTGTTTTTAATTGCGCTGCTGCCGATGGCAGCAGCCGTTACCTCGTGTCAGGACGACAACGAATGGAAGCCCACATGGGCGCTGCCGATTATAAAGGAGCAAACCATCCGCATTGGGGAGTTTATAGGCCACGACCATGTAGCAAAAGTCAACGAAAAGGTAAAGGAGGAGTGGAAGAACTACGTAGAGGAGCAATCTGAAGAAGAAGGAGGAGACCTCGCTGCAGTTGACTCTGTAGCCTACAGAGTGCTTACAGATTCCTCATCTACCTACGTAGCTTTTGACAGTAGCGGCGCCCCTAAGTTGAGCGAATCTACCGAAGCGCAAATAAGAGAAAACCTTAACGAGGACTCCGCTGCCGTGGAAGAAAAAATAAACCAAATCAACAAATTTTTGGCAGCGTACTACGCAGCGCAGCATGATGAGTTAGGGACGCCTCCAGCGCAAGCTTCAAACCTAAAGGCAAAAGCCAGGCCACGCGCGGAGCCTGCTGCCGGCAGCGAGAGCGCCTCTGGTGAAGGCGGATCTGCCATCAGCACCCTCTTAGATGCCATAATAGACCAAAACAACGTATTCGTCACGGCGGCAAATTTGCTCTCAACCCTGGGCGACGACTATATTGACTCTATAAACAACCGGATAGACGACATACTGGAGCAGGCAAACATGGTGGATAGCGTTGAGCTTGACCTTGAAGAGTACGTTGGCGAAGGTGTATCCATAACCGCCCTCGAGCTGTATTTGAATATAACCGATTCGCTGCCTTTTGACGTCAATCTCAACATCAACTTTGTTGGCGCTAAGGGCGATAGCATAAGCAATATAGTAAATAGGAGCAATTTTGAAACGACAATTTCTAAAGTATTGAAAGAAGATAAAGATAGGGCTGAATTGGACAATATCATACAAAACGCCAAAAAAGTGAAGTTTAGCGTTGCCTGTCGAAGAACAGATCCGATAACGGGAGAAATCTTGCGAAGCCTATCGGATAAAGGCATCACTTTCAGCCTGCGCGTGAAAGTACAAGCGCCCATGAACAACTTTAATTTTTAAGTCTCCAGCACCTCCGACACATTATTTTATATAGCAATGAAACATTTTATACCATTTTATATGCTGTTGCTGTTGCTGCTCACGGCAGCGTCAGCGCGCGCACAGCTCAACCCTACCCTGTACCACATTAAGGATTTGCCGCTCAACAGCCAGCTCAACCCCTCCTTTCAGCCCCGCAACGGGAGCCTGTACGTAGGCTTTCCCGGGCTAACGTCGTTTTCGCCAAGCCTCATGCTGTCCGGCGAAAACCTTACGCTGGGCAACGCCTACCTAAGCCCGCGCTACAAGTCGATTGTAACCGGCGCAGGCGACTTTGGCGCCCTGACGTTCGACTACGAGCACAGCTTCCTCAACGTTGGCTTCATGGTAAAGGATATGTACTTTTCCTTCGACAGCAAGCTCAAGCTCAACGTAGACGGGCGCATCCCCAAAGACCTGATGCGGCTGGCGTGGTACGGCAACGGCGCGGACGAAACGCTCGGCAAAGCCCTCAGCTTGGAGGGGCTGGGCGTGTCGGCCATCGGGTACGGCGAAATTTCGCTGGGCGTTTCAAAAGAGGTAATCGAAAACCTGTTTGTGGGCGCCAAGGTAAAGTATTTGCAGGGGCTTGTCAACCTGCAAGCCGGGCTTGGCGAGGGGTCGTACTTCAAAACCGACAGCGGAAGCTACAAGATTGAGATAGAGCTTACCCCCGAAATTTTCCTCGCCGGCATCCCCGTTACGGTGCCGAAGGGCGTCTTTCAGGTAAGCGAGATGACGAGCGCGGGGCTGGGCGCCTACTCGTTTGACGCAGGCAACATGGGCGTGGCCTTCGACCTCGGCGGCAGCTGGGATTTGCCCTGGGTCAAAGGGCTCAACGTGTCCGCAAGCGTGCTCGACATCGGCTTTATAAACTGGAAGGGGGACAAGGTGGCGCCGACAAAAGATGTTGTTGAGCTTTCTTTTGACGGAATATCGCTCAGCAACGGCACGGACTTTGCCACCGCCCTGCTCGACTCCGTAAAGCAGAAAACAGAAGTGGCGTCGAGCGCTGCGAGCGAGCGCAGGTGGCTTTCGCCCACCGTGTACGTTGGCGCAAATTACGAGCTGGCAAAATACCTCAACGCGGGAGCGCTGTTTGGCTACCGGTTTTCGCAGCGCGAGGGCGCGCCGCTGGCGGCGCTGTCGGTCAACACGCAGGGATTTATGGTAAACGCCAGCGCCTCCTACAGCTACTACAACCGCCACAGCAACGTAGGCGTAGGGCTGCTCATAGGGCGCAAGGGGGCGCAGTGGCACATCATTGCCGACAACCTTTTGGCGGCCAACTACAAGGCCGCCCAAAACGTAAACCTCCGCATGGGCGTCAACTTTTTGTTTGGCAACGGCCGGGCCAAGCGTAGCGCTCCGCAGGCCGGAGGCGACGCGCTGGTCGAAGGCTACATGCCGGTTACAGGCAACACGCCGGTTGCAGGCGACACGCTTGCCGGTCGTCAGGGCGCCGACAGCAGCGCTCTTGCGCCGGCAAATGCGGTGGTTGGCGCACCCGATACCGCAGCAAGCCCGCGCCGCCGGCAAGCCGTGCAGGATTCCACCAAGAAAAGCAAGCCGGCTGCCTCCCAGGCAAAAAAGCTAAGCCGCGAAGAGCTGCTAAAGCGAGCCATGCAGGAAGAAATGGCGGCGGGTGAGGCCGTAAAGAAGAAGCCAAAAAGCAAAACCCCCGCCGCAGCTAAAAAAACCGGAAAGAGCGAGCTGCTGGAAAGAGCGTTGCGCGAGGAGGCCGAAGACAAAAATGTAAAGCCAAAGAAAAAAGGTAAAAAATAAATTGCTATCTTTATGTTAGAATTATGCGCCTTATACGATTAAATATTTGTATTGTGCTGCTATGCTGCATGTTTGCTGCCTGCTCCGGCAACGACGAAAAGTGGGAGCCGAAGATGGCGGTATCGCTGGCGTCTTTTGAAATCGACATTTCGGAGTATTTACGCATAGAAGAATTTACCGCCAATTTTTTTAGCATATTAGGCCCCTCCATGCAGAAAGCAGCGCTGAAAAGAGCCATCCTGTCGCTGGATACGGTGGATGCATCGGTAGGCGCCAACCTGCCCGGCAGCTTGCGCGGAGACTGGTACGGCTTTCCGCACGATCAATCCGGAACGGGGATAGGCGCTCCGATAGAGGCAAAAAAATTCTTGGGCAAGCTGCTGCCTGTTTTTAGAAGCAACAAGCAGTTTTTTGCCATCAACCACTTTGCCTGTGAGATAGTGGCTGAGGCGGCAAGGCAGGATAGCGTACTTATAGTTGTAGCCGAAGAGCAGTTTGCTTACTACGCCGGTGAGGTTGACTTCTCCATAGCGCATGAGGTAGAGTTTGCCGGCAAGATGGGGCAAATACAGGAGCTGGAGCTGCAATTTTTTGCAAGTAGCCGGCTGATGGTAATGTCGGACATACAGCTAAAGCTGCTTGACGCCGACAGCATGGTGCCGCTGGACAGCTTTGAGTTCAAGACGCCCATTCCCAACGCTAACAGGGAAGAGCCACACGTTTACGAGCGCGACGAGGCGAAATCGATTATCCAATCGTTAAACAAGGTCAACGTTTCCGTTTTTTCCGACTCGCTGGGGTTGACGTTCACCATGCTGCAAGATTTGCACAGCCAAAAAATCAATGCATCCATAGGCGCTATAGTAAAAATGGCTATTAACGATAATGAGGCCGGACAATGAAATTTTGCCAGATAAAAAAGGCTGCCGCGATAGCCGCGTGGATGCTTATGTTGCCACCACGCTACGCAGCGCAGGCGCAGCACAACGCTACCATGTACTTTATGCGCGACCTGCCGGCGGTGAACATGATCAACCCCGCTTTTCAGCCGGAGGCCGGAAGCATTTACGTCGGGATACCCCTGATATCCTCCGTATACCTTGATGGCGGCGCAACGCTCAGCGGAATTAACCTCAGCAACATCCTGAGCAGCAAATTCCACCTGACGAGCGCAGCGAAGAACCCCGCCGCCAGCGAAGGCGTATACGCCAACGCCGATGTTAACCTGATTAACGTTGGAATTTTGGTGCGCGACATGTACTTTACGCTCGACATTACCGAAAAAACGCGCGCCGAAGTCGCCATTCCCGCCGACGTTATCAAGCTGGCATGGTACGGAAACGCCCGCTACACAGGCCAAACAATCCCCCTCAGCGGGTTGGGGGCGCACGCCTGCTCGTACGCAGAGGTTGCGCTCGGATTTTCGAAGAATATCGTGCGCGACAGAATCACCGTAGGCGGAAAGGTGAAGCGGCTGCTGGGGGTTACGTTTATCGACGCCGGGTTGAAAGCAGACGCTTTCTTCCGAACAAACCTCGACTGGAGCACTACCATGAGCGGCAGCTCGGAGTTTAGCATTGCCGGTATCCCGGCAACCATGCCGGACGATATTTGTACCTACAAATTTGCCGGCAAAGGCTGGGGGATGGATGTGGGGTTTGACATCAAAGCCGATCGGTTTATCGTGTCGGGAAGCGTGCTCAACGTGGGGGCTATCCGCTGGAGTGGCGTCAAGCGTAAAAGCGGCAGCATAGACCGGACGTTTCGCGCAGAGAATCTCCTCGACGAATTGGAAAAAGGGAAGGAAAAGATAGAGGATATAATGGATGACGTTGGCGGATTTATCGACGAAGACGACGCGGGGGCTACCGTCAGCACCGAAGAGGTCTTGAGCTGGACGCCTTCTACCGCTGCGGTCAGCGTTGCCTACCCCCTGAACCGCCACCTTGCGGCCGGTGCGCTGGCGGGCATCGCCATCGGGCGGTACAACAGCTACCCGCTGCTTGCGCTTTCGCTCAACACGTGGAAATACCCCATCAACGGCAGCCTTTCGTACAGCTACGGCCACAGCCACAACCTGGGCCTGGGGCTGCTCTTTGGGCGGCGCGATGCGCAGCTGCACGTTATTTGCGACAACCTCTTTGCCGCAAGCTACCAAACGGCGCAAAAAATAAACCTCCGGTTTGGGCTGAACCTGCTGCTGGGTGCGCCTAAGCAAACCGGCGAACGAAGGAAAACCTGGTCGCCGCTCAACAGCATAGACCACCCGGATAACCCGTACAAAGACCCGGAGAATCCGCAGCCGAAGCCAAGGCCGCTCAACCCGCTGTTGCCGCCGGCGGCGCAGCCGGCCAGCAAGCAGCCGCTCAACCCCCTGTAAAAGGGGAAACGCTAAGCCTGTGCGCAAGAAAAAAAGCGCAACCTGCCGGCAGCTGTCGGCGGAAGGCAGCGCGGCAGCGGGCAGCACAAAAAACGAAAATTAATGCTAACTATAATTTTTTTTCACAACCAATGAACCCCACACTTCTTGTACTTGCTGCCGGCATGGGCAGCCGCTACGGCGGCCTTAAGCAGATGGACGCCGTAGGCCCCGGCGGCGAAACCATCATGGACTACTCTATCTTCGACGCGGCGCGCGCCGGATTCGGAAAAGTCGTTTTCGTTATTCGCAAAGACTTTGAGCAGGTCTTTCGCGACGTCTTTTCAAACCGCTTTGGCAGCGCCATAGCGGTGGACTTTGTGCTGCAATCTATCGACAAAACCCCGCAGGGGTACGCCTACAACCCCGAGCGCACCAAGCCCTGGGGCACCAACCACGCCGTGATGATGGGCGCAGACGCCATTCGCGAGCCTTTTGCCGTGATCAACGCCGACGATTTCTACGGAAAAGAATCGTTTGAGGTCTTGGCAAACTTTCTCAAAGAGGTGGACGGCAAAAAAAATCTCTACGCCATGGTGGGCTACCGCCTCTGCAACACCCTCTCCGAATCGGGCGCCGTGTCGCGCGGCATCTGCGAAAAAAGCAGCGACGGCCTGCTCGTATCGGTAGTGGAGCGAACCCACATTGAGCGCCTGGGCGGGAAACCCGCATACAAGGACGAAAAAGGAGGCTTCGCCACCCTCGACGACAACGCCCCGACCTCAATGAACATGTGGGGCTTTACGCCGGAGTACTTTCAACACTCGGAGGCCTACTTTAAGGAGTTCCTCACAGAAAACGGGCAAAACATCAAGTCCGAATTTTTTATCCCATACGTTATCGATAAGCTCATAAAAAACAGCGAAGCTAAGGTAAAGGTGCTGGACACGCCATCCAGGTGGTTTGGCGTAACCTACGCCGAAGACAAGCCGACCGTAATAATGAAAATCAACGAGCTGGTGCACAAGGGCGTTTACCCAAAAAACCTGTGGAAAAACAGGTAGCGGGCAAGGGCTACGCACATCGTATTCTGAGCACATCTTGACCAAACATAATGGCAAAGCAAACCAACCCTACCTGCCGCATCCAAATTTTGCTGGTAGAAAATAGCAAGAGCGCCAGCGAGCTCCTTTACGACAACTTTAACAAGGTGAAGGGGACGCTCGAAAAAAGCAACGCGCTAAGCATCGAATTTGTAAAGGCGCTCTCGCAGGAGGCGGCGCTGGACTACATAGAGCGCGGCGCCATGCCGTCGGGCAACGGAAAGCTGCTCAAGGCCGAGTACGGCGACGTGCAGGCGGTGGTCGTAAACTGGGAGGTGTGCCGATCGATGGCGTTTGTCGAAAAAATCGTTGCCCTGCGCGCAAACATCCACATCTTTATCATCACCGCAGAGCAGAACACCTACGACCTCTACAACCCGCATCTGGGAAACGTGCACTTTATCCAGAAAAAAGAGCTGGTGAACAACCACCAGCTGGAGCTTCAGCGCATTCTCAACACCTTTAACGAGCGCCGCCGCACGCCGTTCTGGACCGCCTACAAGGAGTACGTGGAGGAGGCCAACTACACGTGGCACACGCCCGGACACGCGGGCGGACGCAGCTTCAAAAATTCCCCCTACCTCTACGCCTTCTACGAATTTTTTGGCGACAACGTCTTTCTGGGCGACCTTTCGGCGTCGGTAGAGCACCTCGGGTCGCTGCTCGACTCCACAGGGTACGTGGGGCAAACGGAGGCAAAGGCGGCGCGCACCTTCAACGTGCGCAAAACTTTTTTCGTGACCAACGGGTCGTCCAACTCCAACAAAATCATCCTCCAAACGCTGCTGCGCGCGGGCGACAAGGCCATTGTAGACCGCAACTGCCACAAGTCGGTGCACTACGGCTTCATCCAGTCGCAGGCCACGCCCATCTACGTCAACAGCCAGTACTCCACGCGGTACGGCATTTTTGCGCCGCCGTCCATAAAGGATATTGAGGAGGCCATACGCAAAAATCCCGACGTGAAGCTCGTGGCGCTCACCGGCTGCACCTACGACGGCATCCTCATCCCCATCCGGCGCGTGGTGGAGCTGGTAAAAAAAGTAAACCAGGCAAGGGGAACGCACATTAAGGTGTTCATCGACGAGGCGTGGTTTGGCTACGCCTCGTTTCACCCCTACTTCCGCGAATACTCCGCCATCTGCTCGGGCGCAGACTACGTAACGCACAGCGCCCACAAGGTGCTGTCGGCCTTTAGCCAGAGCTCCTACATCCACGTGAACGACCCGGACTTTGACGAGGACTACTTCCGCGAAATTTTTCACCTCTACACCTCCACTTCGCCGCAGTACCAGATCATAGCCTCCCTCGGGGTGTGCTCCATGCAGATGGAGATAGAGGGCTTTAAGCTGCTGGGAAAGGCGCTGGAGCAGGCGCAGCGCTTCCGCGACGCCGTGCGCAGGCGCCTCGCGAAGATAAAGGTGGTGGAGTTTAGCGATTTTCAGCGCGAGTTCAAGCACCTCAAAACGTACGGCTACGGCAACGACCCCCTAAAGGTGCTGCTGGACGTGTCGGCGCTGGACTGCGAAATGAAGAAAATACAAACCTACCTGCAGGAAAAAGGGTTTGAGGTGGAGAAAACAACGCCCGAGGGCACCATTCTCTTTCTGTTCACCATTGGCACCTCCACCGCCAAGGAGGGCGAGCTGTTCTTTGCCCTGAGCGAGCTGGAGCGCGAATCCATGCGCTTCGACAAGAAGGTAAGGCACGGCGTGGCAGGCATAAAAATCCCCGACGTGCAAACGGCGGGGCTTTCCTACTTTTTTGAGCCGCGCGAGCAGGTTAAGATTGAGGACGCGCGCGGGCGCATCTCATCCTTCTTTGTAACGCCCTACCCACCGGGCGTGCCCGTGCTCATGCCCGGGCAAACCATCACGCAGGAGCACATCGACTACATTGAGCGGCAAATGAAGGACAACCGCACCATTCACGGCTGCGACGACGGGATGGTTTACGTAGTGCGGTAGGCCGCGCCTCACCGCCCCAGAAAGTCCCTGCGCATGGGGTTGAACGTGTCCACCAGCACGCCGCTTTCGAGGCAGAGAACGCCATGCGGAACGTCGGGGGCAACAAAAAAGCCATCGCCCGCGCCGAGCGTTTTTTTCTCCCCGCCAACCTGCACCTCAAACTTGCCGCTCGCCACGTAGCTGGCCTGCCGGTGCGGGTGCGCGTGCACCGCGCCAACGGCGCCCGTCTGAAATTCTACCTTTACCAGCATCAGCGGCTCGTCATAGCCCATTACCTGCCGACGAACGCCAGCGTCCGGCGTTTCCCACGCCGTGTCTTCGCCCAAAATAAAAACTTTGCTTTGTAGCTCCATTGCTCTAAAAAAATTTGGTTTTGGATTAACAGGTGCAAAATTACATGAAAATTCCGGATTCCCAAGCGCCGGCGAATGAAAAAAGTTTTTTTGTAACTACTCAGGTAGCATATTTCATTGCAAATCACAAAAGTAATAAAAATTCTCCTTGTGAAAACCTTGTGTTCTTTGTGTCTTCGTGGTATTTTTCCAACCACAAAGG
>JAIROF010000149.1 GCA_031257655.1 Prevotellaceae bacterium
GTGTGTGTGTGTGTGTGTGTGTGTGTGTGTGTGTGTGTGTGTGTGTGTGTGTGTGTGTGTGTGTGTGTGTGTGTGTGTGTGTGTGTGTGTGTGTGTGTGCCATAGCTATGCCCTGCTGCGTAGTTTCGGGCGTAGCCACATTGCTATTTATGTAAGGTAAAGCGCTCACTTTTCAAACGTAAAAAAATGGGGGGTGAAATTGTTTGCCGAAAAAAATTTCCTCAAAGGTGGAAAAGGAAGTTGAGTAATCCAAATTCACAGCCGGGATTTTGGCAGTATTTACGTTAATCTCCTCTGTTTTTCATACAGCTTAACGTGCATTAAGCGTGCATCATCGGTTGACGGCGCGCTTCGGCGAGTATATTTTGCGCGCAATACCCTTCCGTCCTGCCGAATTTGCAATTCGTCAGCCATGAATATGAGCATTTATAATGCGGCAACCCTCGTCCTGCCGAATTTGCAATGCGCACGAGTGCGTAAATTAGGTTTTTCACTCCCTACAATTTATGCCCCTGCCATGTGTTGAATATATCCCTTGCTTGCTTATTTTTCGCATTACCAATGCTTACATTCTCCACTGCCGAAGCGAAGTTCGACGTAGCCAATTGCAAATTCGGCAGGACGGCGGTTCACTCGGATAAAAAAGAAGGGAAGCTTAAATCCATTAAGATGCTTGACAATTCCCTCAAAATGCTTACTTTTGTGCCCATAAGTGGTGATAGCTTTTGCGACTCGTTTTTGTCCTTATAGTAAAATCAGCAATTTATATTCGGATATCGCCATTTTTTTTCTCCTCTTTTTCAATAGTTTAAGTCGGCGGGACGCTTGGATGATGCGAAACCGCCTGTAGGCAGTTCAAAAAATTACAGGTATATTTGTCCAACTTTTTAGTACAACCATTATGCGTTACAAATACGTTTTTTTCATGGCGCTGCTTGCGGGCGCTGCTTCTGCCGGCGCACAGGACAACCGGACAGCGGTAGAGCCTCAGCTGCAAGCCACCTCTTCGAAGGAAAAGGTGCTTAAGCGCAAGGTAGCCATTGCGCGCTTTTCAAACGAAACCCAGTACGGCAAGGGAATTTTTTACGACAAGGAGAACGACCCGATGGCCAAGCAAGCCTTAGATATTCTATCGACCCGGCTGGCCTCCACCGGAAAATTCCTGCTGCTTGAGCGTAGCGACCTCGACAAGGCGCTGGGCGAAGCGCAGGGCAGCGGCGAGGATTACAAAAAGATAGGCGCCGACTACATTATCATCGGCTCCATCACCCAGTTTGGCCGTAAAAACACGGGCGACGTAGGGCTCTTTTCAAGCGCCAAGACCCAGCTGGTAGAGGCGGCGGTGAGCCTGCGCCTCATTGACGTGTCAACCGGGCAAATCATCTACTCGGAGGAGGCAACGGGCAGCGCGGAAATGAAGTCAAAAACCACCATGGGCCTGGGCGGCACTGCCGATTTTGACGCTACGCTTAGCGACAAGGCCATTTCCGCAGCCATATCGCAGCTCACCGAAAACATTATAAATAACTGCATGGACAGGCCATGGAAAGCTTACTTCCTCACCGTAGACGAGGGTACCATCTACATCTCCGGCGGAAAAAGCCAGGGCGTCAACGTTGACGACGTTTTCACCGTAAAGGAAAAAGGCAAATCGGTAAAGAACCCGCAAACGGGAATGATGATGGAGCTGCCGGGAAAAACCGCCGGCAAAATCAAAATTACGCTCACCGGAGGAGAATCGTCCGATGCGGAGTTTGCGGTGGTCGAATTTATTGAGGGAAAAATCGACGAAAATAAGCTCGACAATTATTACATAGTAGAAAATAAGTAAACGTATGAAAACAAAAATCCTGCTCATTGCCCTGCTGCTCTCATCCCTTGCGGGCTGCAAAGTGGGCAACGTTACGCGCGCCGGGGGCGTGGACAACCTGTCGTATCTGCAATTTCTGCAAGGCGGCAGCACAAAGTATGGCGAAGGCGTAGCGGTGTTTGTGGATGACAACCCCGCATTTACCGCCAAAGTTGATAAAATTGAAAAGCTGAACGTTCGCGGAAATGTCTACGCAGTTAAGCAGGGAACCCGCCATGTAAAAGTGGTAAGCGGCGGTAAAACGCTTTACGAAAAAGATATTTTTGTGGGAAATCAGGAAACTAAAAAAATAACCTTGCCATGAAAAGAGCGCTGATAGCCATCGCCGCCTGCGCCATGCTCCTGTCCGGCTGCGCGCCGGCAACGCTTTACAGCTGGGGGCGCTACCAGGCCGCCGCCTACAGCTACGCCAAAAGCAACACCGACGAAGATGCGGCAAAGCTGGGCGAGGCGTACCGGTACGTCGTCAGCCATCCCGGAGGGATGCGCAAGGTGGTACCTCCCGGCATCTACGCCGACTACGCGTACCTGCTGTTCAGGCAGGGCAAAACGAAAGAAGCCCTCGAATACCTGAAAATGGAAATCGGGCTATACCCCGAATCAACCGTATTTATTGGACGCATCATAAAACAGCTCGAAAAATGAAAAAGATACTCTACGCGCTGCTCTGCGCAGCCATCCTCTCCTCGTGCGCAGTTACTCCGCTCACCAGAGGCACGGCCTACCCCAAGATGTACGAAGAGCGCCCGCTGGCTATTGCCGTAATGCCCCCCATCAACAAAACCAACAACGTGGAGTCGAAGGAGTTTTTGTACATCACCCTGCCGCAGTCGCTTTGCGAGCGGGGCTACTACGTCCTCTCCCCCTTCCTGAGCATGGAGCTGTTCAAGTCGGAAAGCGCCTACGATGCAGAGATGTTTGAAGAAAGCCCGCTTGCCAAATTTCAGGAAATACTCGGCGCCGACGCCGTGCTGTTTACCACCATTCACAGCTGGGAAAAAAATGCGCTGCTGAGCACCGTTACCGTTTCGATTGAGTACAAGCTGCGCTCCACCAAAACAAACGAAACCATATTCCACCGCAAGGGAACCATGGTGTACGACGCCTCTGTAAAGGTAAGCGGCGGAGGGCTGGCCGGAGCGCTCGTTGGCATGGCGGCCTCGGCTATCAGCACCGCCGCTACGGACTACGTAAAGGTGGCCAGCGCCTGCAACAGCGCCGCGCTGGTAGACTTGCCGGAGGGAAAATACAGCCCAAATTACGACAAGGATAAGGCGCTGAGGGTAGAACCTAAGGAGTTTAAGAAAAGCGTTAAGTAGTAGCAGCAGCGCAAGGCTTGCCTGCCAATGCTCACCGGCCAGTGCTCGCCTCCGCCTGCCGTTGCGGGCAAGCGGGCAAAGTGGCGGCTTCATAAAAACAGTTTACACATGAAAACATACCGAAAGACATTGACGTTTGAGCTGCCGCGCCGTCGGCAGCTCGTTAACATTACGGGGCAGGTGGCCGATTGCCTGCGCGAAAGCGGCATCAAGGAAGGCCTGCTGCTCTGCAACGCCATGCACATCACCGCCAGCGTGTTCATCAACGACGACGAGCCGGGGTTGCACCACGATTTTGAGGTGTGGCTCGAAAAGCTGGCGCCCGAAAAGCCATACGCGCAGTATCGCCACAACGGCGCCGAAGACAACGCCGACGCGCACATCAAGCGCACCATCATGGGGCGAGAGGTGGTGGTGGCCGTCACCAACGGAAAG
Organism: Prevotellaceae bacterium; assembly: GCA_031257655.1. Lineage (GTDB taxonomy): Bacteria > Bacteroidota > Bacteroidia > Bacteroidales > UBA932 > JAITMY01. Next base: position 3,625 of record JAIROF010000149.1, read on the forward strand.
CTGGATTTCGGCACATGGGAGCAGATTTTTTACGGCGAGTTCGACGGCATGCGCCCAAAGCGCGTGCTGGTAAAAATCATTGGCGAATGAAAGAGGCGGGCGAGCGTCCGGCTACGGTGGCGTGGGCAGACCTGGGCCTCGTGGATTACCGCCGGGCATGGCAGCTGCAGGAAGCGCTGCTGGACAGCCTCCGGGAGGACGCCCCGGCAAAAGCGCGCGAGGCGGGCTACCTCCTGCTGCTGGAGCATCCGCACGTATATACGCTGGGGCGGAACGGAAAGCCGGACAACCTGCTGGCGAGCGCTGCGCAGCTGCAAGCGCGCGGGGCAGAGCTTATCCGGGTGAACCGGGGCGGCGACATTACCTACCACGGCCCCGGCCAGCTGGTGGCCTACCCCATACTGAAGCTCCACCGCCTGGGGATAGGCGCGCGCGACTACGTCCACCGGCTGGAGGAGGTAGCCATTCGCACCGTTGGCGCCTACGGGCTGACGGGAGAGCGCTTGGAAAAGGCGTCGGGGGTGTGGATAGCGCCCGGTACGCCGGCGGCCAGAAAAATATGCGCCGTGGGCGTCCGCTGCTCGCGCGCTATCACCATGCACGGCTTTGCGCTGAACGTAAGCACAGACCTCTCCTGCTTTGGCTACATCAACCCCTGCGGCTTTGCGGACAAGGGCGTAACATCGCTCCAAAAGGAAACCGGCAAACCAGCCGGCTTGGACGACGTAAAGCAGCTCGTTTTGCGCCACTTTGCCGCCGTTTTTGCGGTAGAGCTAACGGCATTAAACCCCAACTCCGCCAATTTTTAGGGAAATCCGTTACTTCGCTGGTCTCTGCTCCGCTTCCTCCACCTCGCCCGAGATGACGGAAGGCGGTGACGTAAATATTTTGTGCGTCAGCAATTTAAAGTTCAATTTTCCCCTCTCAAAAAAGTTTTTTCAAGAAAACGAAAATTTTTCGAGGAAAAAATTTTATTTGTTGATAACTTTTTTTCACATTTACACTTTATTTGTTGGTAATGTCATAAATTGTACGACACAGTAAGCATTATGCTGATTATAAATCATTTGCATTAGTGAGGTTAATGAGGTTGTTATTTCTACTTTATCTCCCTGCTACTGAGGTTGTTTTGTTATTAAAATTAGGTGTAACCGAGCGCAGCGAGCTCACGAACACCAAAAATAAGCACGAGTGGGTAAATTAGGT
>JAIROF010000167.1 GCA_031257655.1 Prevotellaceae bacterium
ATGTTGTTGTTCGCTTGGCTACTGAGGTTGTTTTGTAAGAAAAATTAGGTGTGAATGAGGTTACCCCGCTCGGCGTAGCCAACCTTTGTCCTGCCGAATTTGTAATTCGGCAGCCGTGACTATGAGCCTTGGTAATGCGACACCTCATCTTATCAACCCGGATGGCAGTGGTATGGTGGGATATTGGCTGCGCCGAGATACGCTTCGCTACGGTTTCTCCACTCCGCGCGCTCGTGCCTCGCGCGCTCCGGTCGAAATGACGGGCGCTGTTGAAGGGAAGGGGGAGGCGAAGCTCCCCCACCCCACCCCACCTCACCTCACCTCACAGGATTTCATCACTTGTAGCCGGGCTGGTGGAAAAAAGCCGCGTAAGCGGGCTGCTCCGGTATGCAGCAGCCCGCAGGTCGCAATATGTCGCCGCTGCCTTACCCTGCTGCCGGCGCTGGCGTCGGCGCTTGCGCCGCGCTGGCTTCGGCGGTGGGGTGGCTTTCCTTCTTGTTGCCCGTCATGAAATGCAAATCTCTGACGGTAACTCTGATGCGGGCTTGCGGCTCTGACCTCTCTTTGCTCATCCACGCCTCCACGTCCGGCGTTCCCTCAACGATGACGCCGGCGCCCTTTTTCAGGTGCGCGGCAACGCCGGCTTTATCCTTGTTACGCCATAGCGTGCAGGCGTACCAATGCGTAACCTCTTCGCTACCGCGCTTTTCGTTTACGGCAACGCTAAAGTTGATGGCGACGTTTTCGCCTACCTCCCGGCTTTGGGCATCCTGACCAAGCTGTCCGGCAATAATGATTTTGTGCATAATTTTACCTCTTTTTATTGGTGATGGTTATGTTTCTATGGGGATGGCGACGCAAAAAGCATGCTGGCGTAAAAAGTTGGCCATCAGGGAAGACGTTGGTACATTGTGTAAATGTAAAGGAAACCTCTACCCCCCCCAAAAAACAAGGCTTGCGGCCAACAATGCACAAAAGTACATGAAAATCTCAGATATTCAAGCGTGCGAGATGAAAAAAAGGGGGGTAGAATTGTTTTTCCGATAAAAAGTATTATCTTTGCCCGCGCAATGAAAAAAGGAGAGATGGGTGAGCGGCTTAAACCAGCAGTTTGCTAAACTGCCGTACTGAGCAATTGGTACCGGGGGTTCGAATCCCCCTCTCTCCGCAGTAAGCATTGGCTGTCAGCAGCTTAAAGGCAAGTTGCCCGAAAAGAAACCTGAAATGTGCATTGCATTACGCGGCAGCCTTTTCCTCAAGAGGTCGTTTTTGCGCAGGCAGCCTCTCACCTGCCTTGTAGCGCTGATAAGCGGCCAACGACGCAACTGCTCAACCGGCAGCTGCCGTCAACATTCTTTTCCCGGCAGCGCTATTCTTTTAGGAAGCAGGCGGCTTGTCTGCACGTATACCGTAACATAGAACAAACAACAGCTATGGATATCATCTTCATCTTGGCAGGCGCTGCGGCAGGATTTGCCATTGCCCGCCTTGTCTTCGGCGCACGCAGCAAAGCGGGGAGCATTTCAAAAGCCGACTACGCAGCGTTGAGCAACCAGCTCGGCGCCACCAACGTGCAGCTTAAAATTGCAGAAGACCGGCTCTCCATGCAGCAGCAGGAGCACGCGCGGCTAACCCAAAAGCTTGAGGCGCAAGAGGCGGGAAACGTTCAGCAGCAGGCCAAGCTCTCTTCGCTCGAAACAACAATCGGGAATAACGAGCAAAAAATTAGCGAGCTGGCGGGCTTGCTGGCGGAGCAAACGAAGAAAAATGAGGAAAAGCAAGCGCAGCTCAACCTCCTGCTGCAGCAGCTGGCGGAAAAAAACGCCGCTGGGACGTCGCTCTCCGAAAATCTAAAGGCGCAAAAGGAAGCCGCCATCAAGCAAGCCGAAGCGCTGGCGGAGCAAGCGAGGAAAAATGAGGAAAAGCAAGCCCAAATCAACCTCCTGCAGCAGCAGCTGGCGGAAAAAAGCGCCGTCGGGACGTCGCTCTCCGAAAATCTAAAGGCGCAAAAGGAGGTCGGCCTCAAGCAAGCCGAAGAGCTGGCGCGGCTGAACGAAAAGCTGACGAAAACAATAGCCGACAACAGCGCCCTGACGGCAAACAGCAAGGCGCTGGCCGAAAAACTCGCCACCCAAAAAGAGGAAATAGCCGCCATACAAAAAACAGCCCACCTGCAATTCGAAAAAATAGCCGCCCAAATTCTGGAAGAAAAATCAGGGAAATTTACGGAGGTCAACAAAGCCAACATCGAAGCACTCCTAAAGCCGCTGGGCGAAAATATCAGCAGCTTCAAAAAGAAAGTGGAGGAAACCTACGATAAGGAGTCGAAGCAGCGATTTTCGCTGGAGGAAAAGGTAAAAGAGCTGGTTGAGCAGACCAACAAGGTGAGCAGCGAAGCCAACAACCTTGCCACAGCGCTCAAAGGGCAGGCCAAAAAGCAGGGCAACTGGGGCGAAATGATACTTGAGAGCATCCTCCAGCAGTCGGGGCTGGTGAAAAACAGGGAGTACTTCCTGCAGCAAACCATCAGGGATGAGGAGGGCAAAAACCTTCGCCCGGACGTGCTGGTGGCGCTCCCCGACAGCCGCGTGATAATTATCGATTCAAAGGTTTCGCTGGTGGCATACGACCGATTTTCGTCGGCCGACAGCGTGGAGGAGCAGGCCGCCCACCTGTCGGAGCACCTGAAATCCATCTACGCGCACATCGACGAGCTGAGCGGCAAAAAGTACGACAACCTCGAAAAATCGCTGGACTTTACGATGATGTTTGTCCCCATAGAACCCGCCTACCTGCTGGCCATCCAAAACGACCCCAGCCTGTGGGCATACGCCTACTCAAGGCGCATCCTCCTGATAAGCCCCACCAACCTGATTGCCTGCCTGAAGCTGATGGCCGACTTGTGGAAAAGGGAAATGCAAAGCAAAAACGCGCAGGAAATCGTGAGGAGAGGCGAGCTGCTCTACGACAAGTTCGTTTCGTTCGTAGGCACCCTCGAAGATGTGGGGCGGCATATCGGCAAAACGCAGCAAGCTTACGAAGCCGCCATCGGCCTGCTCAGGAATGGCAGCGGAAATTTGATAGGGCAGGCCGTGAAGCTGAAAAGCCTGGGCCTTAAGTCGAGCAAGGAGATACCTTCGGCAATGCTGCCGACAGACCTCGAGCTGGAGCTGCTGCCGGAAGAAGCGGACGAAAAAAGAGCGGACGAAAAAAGAGCGGCGCCGCAGGAATAGCAAATGAGCTGCTCGCAAATGAGCTCGCTCTGTTGGTAATAAAAGTGTGAACGATGAAGCAAAAAAGGGTTGGCGCGTTTAGCTGGGAAGCGCTACGAAAGGAAGCAATTAGGGTTGCGGAAAAAGAGCCGCTCCTGAAAAATTTGCTGGAGCAGCTGGTCATTAAGCATGACACGTTTGAGCAGGCGCTGACGGCTATCCTCGCCAACCGCTGCCTGTTTGCCCACGAGGGCATCAACCTGCACCAGGCCATAGCCAGCGCGCTGGACAAAAGTAAAAGCATTGCAGCAAGCGCCGCCGACGACCTCGTGGCCATCGTAGAGAAAGACCCGGCCACCGGAACCTTTCTTGATCCGCTGCTGTTCTACAAGGGATACCACTCGCTGGAGCTGTACCGAATTGCCCACTGGCTGTGGTTGGACGGGCAGCGCTACTTAGCCTGCTACATCCAAAGCCGGGTGTCGCAGCTCTACGGCGTGGACATTCACCCCGCCGCGCAAATAGGCCGGGGAATATTTATAGACCACGCTACGGGGCTGGTAGTGGGCGAAACCGCCATCGTGGAGGACAACGTTTCGTTTCTTCACGGCGTAACCCTGGGCGGAACAGGAAAAGAAACGGGGCGGCGACACCCGACCATCAAAAAAAACTGCCTGCTGGGCGCTAACGCAACGGTGCTGGGCAACATCGTAGTGGGCGAAGGCTCTATTATCGGCGCGGGGAGCGTGGTGCTCCATGCCGTGCCTCCCCACAGCCTCGCGGCAGGCGTGCCCGCAGCAAATAAAGGAAAAATAAAAATAGCGGAGCCCGCCAACAGCATGAACCAAATTTTTGACGACTACATGATTTAACTCCACCTTAACAAGGTGGTAAGGCCGGTAGGCAATAGCGCAGCTACCTGTTGATGAGGTTGTTTTGCTGTGTAGCCGAGCGTAGCGAGCTCGCGAACACCAAAAATAAGCACGAGTGAGTAAATAGCGTCATAAGCCCGTGCCGCGCCATCCTGTCACCATTTCTCCGTCACCATTTCTCCGTCACTCCCGCTGTCGCGGCCTTGCAGCTCAATGCGGCGGGGATTGCCGTTTTGCGGCACTTTACTTATCCCGATCTCCGGGTATGTACACTCGAATCTACACAACCGCCTGAATTTTTGCGCACACACTTGTAAATCTAAGGATTTTCATGTAAGTTTGCAGCTTTATCGGGAAAAAAATCTAACAGCAACCAAACACTACAAGAAATGTCAGAAAACGCAACAACCCCAGCCGCGCCGGAGCGCTCGCTCAACTTTTTGGAAGAAATCATCGAGGCCGATTTGGCGTCGGGCAAGCACGATCGTATCCTCACGCGCTTTCCTCCGGAGCCTAACGGGTACCTGCACATTGGCCACGCCAAAAGCATTTGCCTCAACTTTGGGCTGGCGCAGAAGTACGGCGGCGCCACCAACCTCCGCTTCGACGACACCAACCCTACAAAGGAGGAAACCGAATACGTAGATTCTATCAAGCAGGATGTGCAGTGGCTCGGCTTCCGCTGGGCCAGCGAGCGCTACGCTTCGGACTACTTTGGCCAGCTCTACGAGTGGGCGCTGGCGCTCATCAAAAAGGGGCTTGCCTACGTCGACGACCAAACGCAGGAGGAAATCCGGCAGGCGCGGGGCACCGTTACTAAGCCGGGCGCCGATAGCCCCTACCGCAGCCGCAGCGTGGCAGAAAACCTCGACCTGTTTACCCGCATGCGCAGCGGCGAATTTCCCGACGGCGCAAAGGTGCTGCGCGCCAAAATCGACATGGCGCACCCCAACATGCTGATGCGCGACCCCATCCTCTACCGCATCCTGCACGCCGAGCACCACCGAACGGGCAATACCTGGTGCATTTACCCCATGTACGACTACGCGCACGGCGAAAGCGACTCCATTGAGGGCATAACCCACTCCATCTGCACGCTGGAGTTCGACGTGCACCGGCCGCTCTACGACTGGTTTATTGAGAAGCTGGAGATTTTCCCCTCGCGCCAGTACGAGTTTGCCCGCCTCAACCTCACCTACACGGTGATGAGCAAGCGCAGGCTGCTGGAGCTGGTAAAGGGCGGCTTTGTGCGCGGCTGGGACGACCCGCGCATGCCCACCATCTGCGGCATTCGCCGCCGGGGATACACGCCGGAGAGCATCCGCCTGTTTGCCGACAAGGTGGGCGTGGCAAAGCGCGATAACGTGATAGACCTCTCGCTGCTGGAGTGGTGCGCGCGCGAAGACCTCAACCGGCGCGCGCTGCGCCGATTTGCGGTGCTCAACCCCCTCAAGCTGGTCATCACCAACTACCCCGAAGGAAAAACGGAGGAGCTCGACGCTGTGAACAACCCCGAAGACCCCGCCGCCGGCACGCGCAAGCTGCTGTTCTGCCGCGAGCTGTACATCGAGCGGGAGGATTTCATGGAAAATCCTCCGAAAAAGTTCTTCCGCCTTGCGCCCGGGCAGGAGGTGCGGCTAAAGTACGCCTACATTGTACGGTGTGAGGAGGTGGTGAGGGACGAGGCGGGCAACGTTGCGGAGATACGCTGCTCCTACGACCCCGAAACGCGCAGCGGAGGCGGAAGCCCGCGGCAGGTAAAGGGCACCATACACTGGCTCGCGGCAGGACACTGCGGCACCGCCGAAGTGCGCCTGTTCGACCGCCTGTTTACGGAGGCGCACATGGACAGCATCCCCGAAGGCGCAGACTACAAGGATTACCTCAACCCCAACTCGCTCAAAACCGTTACGGCATACGTGGAAAAGGCGGTGGACGGAGCCTACCGCGAAGGAGCGCTCCCCGTGCAGCTTGAGCGAACAGGATACTTTATCGTCGATCCGGATTCTACCACCGAAAAACCGGTGCTCAACCGAACGGTTACCCTAAAGGATGCGTGGGCGAAAATAGCTAAAAACTAAAAACGAGGTATTGCCATTGGCGAAAAAAGAGGTATTGCTATTGGCGAAAGAAGAGGTGAAGAAAGAGGCGAACAAAGAGGTATTGCTAAAGGCATTGCCGAAGTTGTCCTAAGCATTGCCGAAAAAGGTTTTTCAGCGGAATACATAGCCAGCTTGACGAAGCTATCGTCCGAGCAAATACATGCCATTCTGCAAAATAAAGGATAGCGCATATCGGCATCCGCCGCATCCTCGAAATCTCCTTTCTGCCGAAGCGAAGTTCGGCGTAGTAGTCTGCTGCAAATTCGGCACGACGGGCTGATGCGGCTGTAGTTTGGATGGTTGTAGCGCCAAAAATATTCCTTCTCCCCTAAAATTTTTCGCGGAAAAATTTTATCTGTTTGTGTGTAATTCCCAAATTTCATGCGTACTTTTGCCCCTCACAATTTTTACTTAGCAAAATGAAATACTACAGCACCAACCGGCAGGTTCCGCTATCGACGCTGAGAGATGCGGTATTAAAAGGTTTAGCCGATGATAACGGCTTGTACATGCCGGAGCGCATTCCGCAGCTTGGGCGCGATTTTTTTGCTTCGCTGCGCACAAAAACGCTTCAGGAGATAGCCCTTGAGGTGGCTTCCGCGCTTTTTGGCGACGACGTAGCGGCGCCCGCGCTGCGCGATATGGTATATGGTGCGCTGAGCTTCGACATCCCCACGGTAAGGGTAGCCGACAACCGCTACAGCCTGGAGCTGTTTCACGGGCCTACCATGGCCTTCAAAGATGTTGGCGCCCGCTTTCTGGCGCGCATGATGCAGCACTTTACCCGCAACGAAAAGGCCGAAACAAACGTGCTGGTAGCCACCTCCGGCGACACGGGAAGCGCCGTGGCAAACGGGTTTCTGGGGATGGAGGGGATTACCGTCACCGTGCTATACCCAAAGGGCTTGGTGAGCAAAATTCAGGAGGCGCAGTTTACCACGCTGGGGCAAAACGTGTGCGCCCTTGAGGTAGAGGGCGCCTTCGACGATTGCCAGCGCTTAGTCAAGCAGGCTTTTTTGGATAAGGGGCTCACCGCGCAGCGCAGGCTCACCTCGGCAAACTCTATCAACCTGGCGCGCTTCATCCCGCAGGCGTTTTACTACTTCTGGGGCTGGGCGCAAATGCCGAAGGACAGCGAGGTGGTGGCGTGCGTTCCCAGCGGCAACTTCGGCAACCTGACGGCCGGCCTGCTCGCCAGGCGCATGGGGCTGCCCATAAAGCATTTCATTGCCGCCAACAACGCCAACGACGTTTTTTGGGAGTACCTCCAAACCGCCAAATTTTCGCCGCGCCCAAGCATTGCCACCATTGCCAACGCCATGGACGTGGGCAACCCGAGCAACTTTGCCCGCATCATGGACTTGTACAACGGCGATTACGCCGGAGTAACCGCCGACATTTCGGGCTACCGCTACGGCGACGCGCAAATCCGCAGCATCGTAAAGCGCACGTTTGACGAAACAGCCTACACGCTCGACCCGCACGGCGCCTGCGCCTGCGAAGCCTTGCGCGAATACCTGGAGGAGAACAAAGCGGTCAATGGCTTCTTTCTGGAAACGGCGCATCCTGCAAAGTTTAAGGAAACGGTGGACGACATTTTAGGCGCCGACATTGCCATTCCCGAAAAGCTGCAAGCCTTCATGAGCGGACGGAAGCAGGCCGTCGGCATGAGCAACCGGTACGAAGATTTCAGGGATTTCCTGCTGAAATGAGATTTTGGGCAGCCGAGCGCGCAGGCGGCAGCCTTAAATGTTGAACTTTAGCGTTACGCCGGCTGTGCGGAGCTGCTCGTTTTCAAATCCGGCAAAAATGCCCAGCCTCATCACAAAAAATATTTCGCTCACGGCGTACTCGGCTTCGGTGTAGCATTTTTGCTGCGGCGTGTACAGCGCGCGCAGGCTTACGTTTTCGCGGCAGTAGGTTTTTTCGAGCAGCGGCAAAAATTTGAGCGCCAAAAATGACGTAGTGTACCCCATCTCTGCCCAGGCGCCCCACGTGGGCGTGCTGTACCGGTAGTAGCGCGAGTACTCCCAGCTCGCGCTGCCGGCGGTGTAGGCCACGTACCCCGGCATTGAAAAGTGGTGAAAGTCGGGAAAATCGACCTTTCGGCTGCGAAAAAATTTCACCCCCTCCACGCGGTAGAAAAATTCTTCGAGCAAGCCCAAATTTTTTGTCTGGTGAACGGAGAGCTTGGCAACGCTGAAGTCGGACTTTCCGCCCATCATGCCGGGAATGCCCTCGCGCCATGCGATCCGGAAGGTAGGGTAGCTGGAGTACGCCATGCGCTTTTGCCGGCCTCTCATGCGGTAGAAGTACTGTGGCGTGTAGCTGAGCGAAACGCCGAGGATTGTTGACCTGCGCAGCTCGAGGTGGTGCGCTGCGTAGCGGTTGTCCGGCAGGTTGGGCGCATACGCCTTTTGGCGGTTGAAAAGCGAAAACTCCGTGCTGTTCTCCAAGCGGCTGCGGTCGTAGCACGACAGCGCCACCTGCAGCGACAGCCCGTTTACGAGGTCGATGTTGTTGCCCACGGTCACGTGCCGCTGGTCGTAGAGGCGGTTGTAGTTGTTGTGCAGCAGCAGCGTCAGCGCGCTGCTCACGAGGTCTACGTGCCGGTTGTCGTTGTAGTCTGCGTCGTGCCACCCGACGCTGAAAAAGGCCTCTGCGCGGCGCTCCGGGATGTACTGGTAGCCGCCGCCGAGCCTCCACGTGCACGCCTTGCGGCTGAACGCCCAGCCGACGCTGGCGTTGAGGTTAAGCAGCGTGCTGTCGGCAAGCATTTTTCGCAGCCCTGCGCGCTGACCGTAGTGAAACCCGTTGACCGCGCTGAAGCTGAGCAGCGTTGGCGCCACGAGACCGCTGTGGGTGATGCGCAGCGTTGGCGAGAGCTGGTAGCGCTTGCCGAGGATCAGGTTGCGCAGCAGGCTGCTGCCCTGCCTGGCGGAATCGCCCTGCCCCTGCGCTACGGCGCGGACGGAGTCAAGCCGCAGGTAGCTCGCCACCTCGTCGCGCTTGAGCGGCACGGGGCGAATGGCGTTCCAGTACGCCGAGTCGCGCGCGTGCGAGCCGCTGTCCACCTCCACGCGGTAGCGGCTGCTGAGGTTGAGCGATGGCGGCTCCTGCTGCTGCTGCTTGAGCTCCTCCTCAAATAGCTTGCTCGCCTTCATCATTTCGCGGTTGCTCAGCTCCTCCTGCTCCAGCAGGCTTGCCAGCTTGTTGCGCCGCTTTTGCCGCTTTACGCTGTCGGCGGCGCTCTTGGCGGCGGCGCTCTTGGCGGCGGCGGCGCTTGCCTTCGGCGCAGCGGGGGGTGGGGGCGGGGTAGCGCTCTTGAGCGGGTTCGTTATGTTGGTGTTTTTGGTGATGCTCTCGTAGCGTATCGTGCCGGTGTAGTCAAAGTTGGCGTTGTTGCCCAGCGCCTTTACCGTTGCCGTCAGGTTGTAGGAGGTGGGCAGCCAGACGCCGTCGCGGATTTCGTTGGTGGCCATCGACGCGGTGAAGGCGCCGAAGGGAAAGCTGCCGCTAAGGTTTGCGCTGTACACGCGCCACGTGTCCTCCACAATGTAGAGGTAGCCGCTCAGCAGGCCGGGATTTTTTTTGCGCGGCGTAACCTTAATCTTGCAGATAACCATATTGCCCTCCTCCACAATGCCTTCGTACGCAAAGCGGTAGCTGGATATGGCGTCGTGCGCCAGCAGGTTGAGGCTGTACACGTTCACGTTTACGTAGTTCATCGTGCTGAAGCGGGCTAAATCGACCGGCACCGTGCTTTTGGTGGAGAGCACCTTATGCTTGTAGGTGTTGGGCGCCGAAAATTCTATTTCGTTCATCGACTCCAGCAGGTAGGTTTCATTTTCCTTCACCTGCGCCTGCCGCAGCTCTTTTTTTGCCAGCGCTTTCACCACGCGCGATATGCGGTTTACCCTGCACGTGCCCTTGAGGTACACGTCGGCCTTGTAGCGGCTCACCTCGTGGCGGTAGTAGGGCGCCATCGCAATGGCGCGGCGCATGACGTGGTAGGCGTAATCCTCGCGGCTGTTGGATACAACAACCGTCTCCAGCGCATACGCCTTATCGGCCAGCGTAGCCCTGAGCACGGCGCCCTGCGCGGTAACCTCTACCTGCTCCACGCTTGTTTGGTAGCCTATGCGCTGCAAAACGCAGGTGTAAACGCCGCGGGGCAGCTTGAGCTCAAACGCTCCGCCCTCGTCGGCCGAAGTGCCCAGCTGCATCTCGCGCACGTAAACGGTGGCAAACGGGATAGGCCTGCCCTCGCTGTCCGCAATGCGGCCTCGCAGCACCTGGCCTGCGCTCAACACCGGCAGCGCGGCGGCAACTAAGCACAGGTGCGCATACCGAAAAAATATTTGTCGTAGTAAAAAGTGCATAGCAAACAAAGGTACGAAAAGAATTACGAATTACGAATTACGAATTAGGAATTGGGAATTGGGAATTGGGACGCAAGCGCAGCGAGCTCACGAGCGCCCTCAAAAATATACGAAGGAGTGGCTGCGAATTATCCACAGATTTGCACAGATTTCCGCAGATAATGCTTTCGGCGTAAGCAATATTCCTAATTCGTAATTCCTAATTCCTAAAAAATTGTCAGCTACAGATTGGTTACATTTCACCGCATTTTCATTTCACTTGAGAAGCAAAATACCAAATTTGCAATATTTATTTTGTTAATTAATATCTGCGTGTTTTTTAGCTGGTGCGTTGGCGATTTTATAATTCAAGTTTCCCACATTTTACAAATGCCAGAATGACAAATAATTATAAAAAATCCAATGTGTAAATCATTAATAATATGTGGATTAATAATGACATGTTTTAATGCTTCCAAACA
>JAIROF010000226.1 GCA_031257655.1 Prevotellaceae bacterium
CTTTGTTCCTTTGTGGTTGGAAAAATACCACGAAGACACAAAGAACACAAGGTTTTCACAAGGAGAATTTTTATTACTTTTGTGATTTGCAATGAAATATGCTACCTGAGTAGTTACCATTTTGCAAATATACAACATAACATTGCAAAATCGCTAATTTTATCAGCTAAAAAAAAACCGTCTCATCATTAGTCAACAAAAGAAGTATTGTGAATAAGGCATTTGGCTTCACTACTGAAATGCAAATCTGAGGTAATGCAGCAAATCTGTAACACGGTGTGAGCGGAGGAAGATTATTCGCTATGCCACCAATGCCGGAATCGGGCGGCACGGGCGGCAAACCCGCGCTGGCAGGGGCAGCGACCGGCGCAGAGGATGGGGTTAATCCCTTCTGAAGTTAGACCCAAAAGCGGCGACCTGTGCTTTTCGGCACGGGTCGCCGCTTTTTTGGCATGTTTGCTGGATAGCGTAGCCGCTATGGGGTTACCTGATGATTTGCACCGTGAGCGTTTTGCCCTCTTTCGTTTCTACAATGACAAAGTATGCGCCCTGCGGCAATGACGCGAGGGAGAGAGTGGCTGTAAGGCTGCCCTCGGCGCTTAGCTGCCGGACAAGGCTACCGTTAACGTTGTAAACGCTTATGCTGTGCAGCGCTACGCTTTCCGACTCAACGTGCAGCACGTCGCTCACCACTGTTGGGTAAACCTTTACACCAGCTGCCGACAAGCGGTCAATTCCGGTGGCCTCCTCCTCCTCCAGCCGGATTTGGATGACGTATGGATCGCTTATGGTGCCGTGGGCGGCGTCGTCGCCGAAGGTGAGCGTTTGCTGGACGCTGTAGGTGGCGCCGGCAGCCTGGTCGTACACCTTAAAGGTGAGCTGCACGGGGTCGTCGCCGGCAACGGTGATAAAGAGCAGCCCGCTGCCGTCTGGGGCGCAGGATTGCGCTGCGCGGCATTCGCTGCCCGCAAATACGCCTACTTCGCCGCTCGTGAGCGTCCTGCTGCCGCTCTTTACCACGGCGATGATGGTCATGTTTCCTGCATACTTGGTTTCGCTCACCGCCGTCCACTGGGTAGCGGCGGGGGCGGCAAGCCTGCTTGCGGTCAGGCTGCGGGCGGTGTAGGCTGCGGGCGAGGCAGGCGTTGCCGCGGCAGCGCTCGGAAAGCGGAACTGCTTGTCGGCGGCGGCTGTTGAGTAGTAGAGGTAGCCTTTGCCGGGCGCCAGCGTAGCGAGCGAGCCTATCCAGGCGCCACCCGTGTAGGTGGCAAACCGGCTTTGCCCCTTTATCAGGTCGCCTTCGGAGGGGCTGAGGTCGGCCAGAGCGTCTTCGAGCGGGAGGCTGAGCTGCGGCGCGTAGCCTATCCAGCTCCACTGGGGCTTGATGGTAACGGGCGCTTGCTGCGGGTTGATTTCTTCGCCGGTCAGCGTAAGCGTCCGCTGTTCGGTCAGGCGCACCTTGTACATTTTGCCGATTTCCACCGCTTGCAGGTCGCCAGCCCATGCGGCGCCGTTCGGGACGCTGAAGGCCGACTTGCTCTTTAGCATGGCTACGCTTGCCTTAACCGAGGCAAAAGCGTTGCCAACCGACAGGTCGGCTGGGCGCACGCTGAGCGAAACCCAGCTCCAGCCCTTTGCGAGCAGCGTTTGCTGCTCCACCTTGTTTTCGCCGTTCAGCGTTACGGGGCTGCTCATGCTGCCTGCCAGCTTGTTGCTGACGAAGGTTACCGGCGTTGAGGGGGTAACGGCGGGGTAGATCCGTCCGGCGCCGGCGTCCCAGGCCTTAAACGTTACCGTTTTGGCCGACATGTCGGAGGAGCCGTAAATGTCAAAGATGACAAAGCCTGCATCGTACCGGCTGTAGTAGGCAGGCGAGGCGCGCCCTACGCATACGCCGTCGATAAAGGCGGCCACAATGTCCTCCGGATTTTTGGAGGGTGCTCCACCCTCAAATGTCAGCTGGGCGATAAGGCTCATGGAGTGCTCAAAGTCTGCCGCGCTAACGCCCCAGTCGGGGGTTTGCGCGCTCACCTTTAGCGATACGGGCAGGGGTGCGTCTATCTGGCTTCCGCCGGTGAGGTAGATGATTTCCTCGTAGGCGCCTGTGGGCGTTGAAGCGCTCACGGTAAAGGTCAGCTTTTCGCTGCTTAGCGGCTTAATGCTGCCCGAGGTTTTGGAAACGGTCAGCCACGATGGGAGGCCGCTCAGCGTCCACGTTTCCTCCAGCCCGCTTTCGTTGAGGATGGCCACTTCGCGCGTAGCCTCATCGAGATACTCCTTGCTGACGGCCAGCTCGTCGTCGCTCCACCGCAGGCGGTTCATGTTGGCGTAGGCTGTCCAGGCGATGGGCTGCGCCAGCGGGTTATCGTTCAGGTCGAGGATGCCGGAAACGGTGAGCTCCAGCGTGGTGTTTTCTATCCGGTAGGCCGGCTCAACGATGTTCACCACTATCTTGTTGTTGGAGGCCGTCCACGTGTGGGCTACGTTTTCCAGCGCGCGGGCTTCCTTCAGGGCGGGCGCCTGGTCGGAGAAGGTAACGCTGCCAACGCTTGTGGCCGCTCCCGCCGGCGTAAGCCCGGTAGCGGACGGCTGGTTGAGGCAGTCTTCCAGCGTTCCGCTCGTTACCAGCTGGTTGTACTCGTCGGTGTAGGTGGCCTCGAACGGGTAGTAGGCCTGTAGCCCGGCTTCGTTGCCGTTGAGGCGGTTGTAGATATCCTGCCGGATGGCGTCGGCCGTTCGCGCCGACTTCCAGATGCGGATTTCGTCCAGCTCGCCCGTAAAGTAGCTGTCGGTGGTGTATAGGTCGCTGAGCGCGGTGTAGGCTTTGTTTCTGTAGCGCCGCGCACCCAGCACAATGCTCTCCGCCGCCATTTGGCCGATGGCCGACGCCGGCAGCTGCTTTACGGCAGCGCCGTCGACGTAGGCAATGGCGCTGCCGCTGCGCAGCACGTTGAGGGCAAAGTGGCGCCAGCTGTTGTCTAAGTAGCTTTCGGGCGAAAGGAGGTAGCTTTCGCCGTTGGCCCTTAGCGTGAGCTTTCCGGCGGCATCGAAGCCTGCGGAGAGGTTCTGCGCAGGAGCGCTGTCCAGCACGCCGTCGCCGCAGGAGAAGAGCGTAGCCGCGCCTGCCTGCGCCGCGCCGCGAAACCAAAATTCCACCGCAAAGTTTTCGTCGCCGGTAACGGGGATGTGCGCCGCGCTGAGGGCAAGGTAGCTGCTGCCGTCGAAGGCTACGGCCTTGTTGACGTTGCGCAGGTACCAGCTGTTGGCGTTGGGCAGGGAGAGGTGGCGGCTTCGCGCCTTGTCGGCGGCCACAGCGCCGTGGCCTTCGGTGAGCGGCCAGTAGCCGGCGAGCGATTTCTCCGCGCCCGTTTTGGCCTGGTCTTTGTCGCTCAGGTCGCTCAGCAGGCGGTTGCTATTCCAGAGCGAAAGGTTGTGCACCGCGCCGGTAAAGGCTGCCGTTCCGTCGGCGTTGGCGCCAACCAGCAGGCGACCGCTACCCGCGTAGGGCGCAGCAACCGGCTTGGCGGTAAAGAGGGTCTTGGTTTCGCTGCCCGCCAGCAGGTAAACGCTGAACGCCTGCCCGTCGCTGTTGTAGGCAAAGCCGATGTACTGCCAGCCGCTTTCGGTGAGGGCGTCGACGGAGGTAAAGGTTTCGCCGCCAATGGCTACGGTCACCTTGTCGTCGGCGGTGAAGCCGAGCGAAAAGTCGCTGCCGTGCGCAAGGAGCGTTCCCGGCTGTCCGAGCGCGCGCTCAAACCAGGCCTCAAGGCTGAACGACCTGTTGGCGAGCGGGATGCCGGCTTCGGTGGAGGCAGGCGCGCCGCCGCTCAGCTTGAGCGCGGTGGCGTGGGCTACCTTGTGCCCGTTGAGGATGGCCTTAACCGAAATGTTGCCGTCCTTAACGTAGGCGCTGCGGATGTTTTCGTTGAACAGCACGGATATTTCGCTTTCGGGCGTCAGGATGCCGTTGGCGGGCGAGGCGTTGCCCAGCAGCTGGGGCGCCTTCATATCCTTAATGATGCGAATTTCTTCGCTCGACGCTGTCACCTCGTCGTTCCCCAGCAGCGCTACCGAGATGGCGCGGAAGTCGTACTCGCCGTCCACCAGCGATTGCAGGTCGCAGGTGTAGGTGATGCTTGCGGAGCGTATCAGCTCCTGCCCGTTGCCGGCTATGGGGATCAGGGAGGTATCGTTGATAAATTCGCGCAGCGTTACCCACGTGTGGTCGTTGACGTTCTTGTACTGTAGGCGGATGGCGGCAAAGTTGCGGAACGAGCGGTCGTACTCCGCAATGCGGAATCCTACCGATGCGCCCTCGGCAACGTTGGCCAGCGTGTTGAGCGCAACCAGCTTCAGGTCGGTCGACGAGGGGATGTACTTCACCCCGATGGCGGCTTGGGAGGAGATGTTGTCGTCGCAGGTGGAGGACAGCAGGAGGGTTACGCCGCTGTACTCCAAAATGTCCACCGAGCTTTGGCGCACCTTTAGGGTTTTGACCAGCTCTTCGCCGTACTCAATGGCGTACTCGCGGGGCGAGGTGAGCGGCGTGCCGTCTATGCTGAGGATAAGGCCGTTGCGGTTGGCGTTGTCGCCCACCGAAAGCTGGTAGGTTACGGGCAGGTTGGCGTCGCTCAGGTTTTGCAGCTGCAGGGTGAAGGTAGCCTCGCGCCCCGACGGGATGTTTTCGGCGGTGGCGTTCTTGGTGTTGTCGATGTAGATTTCCGGCTTTTCTAT
>JAIROF010000234.1 GCA_031257655.1 Prevotellaceae bacterium
ATAGAAAACAATAGAAAACAATACAAATCAATAATCCCATCATGAAACGATTATTTCTCCTCCTGCATTTTACATTTTGCATTTTGCCTTCTGCATTTTGCATTTCCAACGACGGCTACCCGCTGGCGAACTTCGGGTTAACGGTAAATGCCTCTGCCGACGGCTCAATGTTCGGGGAGGTGCTGCAAAACACCGGCGCGCTCGGCGAATGGCTGACGGAAAAAGGCAGCGTGCAATTTTACGTTGAAAAACGAGGTAAAAGCCACGATTTTGCCGGCTTTAAGGAGAAGCGCATAGAAAGGAAATTCCCCTTTGTGCGCGGCAGCTACGCCCAATCGCCATTAGCTCAGGCGGAAATGAAAACGCTGGCCTTTTGCCCCCTGGCGGTGGACGACGCCGAAACTTCGGCGCTGCCGGTGGTGATGCTCGAAGTAACGCTGAAAAATACGGGTAAAAAGGCGGAGGAGCTTAGCATTGTGGTCGATGCCGGGCGCAATGCCGACGCAGGTTTTGCCTTGTCCGCAAGCGCAAAGGTGATTTTTGCGAATGGTAAATTTTCGGTTCCGGTAAAAATCTTGCCAAACGAAGAAAAACCGCTGCGCTTTGCGGTTGCATTTTACGATTCGACCTGGACAAGCGCAAGGCAGTTTTCGGCAGCCTCACAAATCGCGGACTACGCCCGCGATAGCTGGGACAGCTTGCTTGCCAAAACCCGGCAGCTCGAAAAGCGAATCCCGCAAACCGGCGACGCCGCGCTCGACGAATACCTGCGATGGTACATGGTGCCCGCCGTTTCGCTTACGCGCATCACCAAGCGCAATGAGGTGCTGACAATGGGCTACAGCGAGCTCAACCAGCGCGACAGCTACTGGACTTCGTGGCTGCACTTAGCTTTTTACAGGGATTTGGAAAAGCGGATGATAGCGGAAAGCATCGAGTGGATGCAGCCTTCCGGAAAAATCCCCACCACCATTTTGCCCCTGATTGAGCGCGAAGACGATTTGGATATAAACGCCTTTTTCATCCTGCGGGCGTGGCGCTACTTCCGCCACTACGAGGATGGCGAGGCGCTGGCCGCATGGTGGAAGCCTTTGCAAAAGGCGATGGACTGGCTCATTTCGCGCGACGCCAACGGCGTTGGGGCGCCCATGCAAATTTCCTTCTGGGGCGACTGGAAGGATGTGCAGGGCATCGAAGGCCGCCGCTATTCGCCATTTTCGGTGATGACCTACCTGGCCGCGCTCGATAGAATGGCGCAGGCCGCCGACCGCCTTAACGACTTGCAGGCCGCCCAAAAATACCGCATAGCCTACCAAAAAGCCGCCGATTTCCTGAACAAGCCCACCGGCGAAGGCGGTATGTGGAGCGGCAGCTACTACTGCCAGCTCTGGAGCGACGGCAGCGTGAACGAACGCCTGCTGCAAGACCAAATGATTGGCGCGTTTTTTGGCGTTGTGCCGCGCGACCGTGCAGCGAAAATCGTGGAAGCGCTCAATAAGCAAAATCTCACCAAGTGGGGCATTGCCGAAACTACGCCGTACTACCCCGCCGAATGGGGCTACGAAGAGGCAACCTACCACAACGGCGGCGTGTGGCCATGGCTTTCGTTTATGGACTGCTGGGCGCGCCTCAAAATGGGGCGAACGGACGAGGCCCTGGCGCTGGTCAAGCGCGTCGCAAAAGCAGACCTGGCAGACTCCGGCGATTGGTCGCCAAACGAGCACATCAACAGCCTCACCGGCGAAAACCTCGGATTTCGCATTCAGGGATGGAACGCTGCTTTGTTCGGACTCGTGTATTTTGGGCTGGGGGAATATTGAAATGGGGATCGTTGGCGCGCGAAAAACCTTATTTACTCACCACCCGTGCTTATTTTTGGTGTTCGTGAGCTCGCTGCGCTCGGTTTAACAACAAAACAACCTCAGTAGCCGAGAGAATAACAGCTATACTGCGCTCGGCATAGTTTTGTGTAAAAATATCACGCAGATGACGCAGATTTTTGTGATTTACGCAGATAAAGAACCGGAGCGTAGCGGAGCTCGGCGCAGCCAAATAGCCAAAATCTGTGCAAATCATAAAAATCTGCGTCATCTACCGTGCTATTTCCGTACAAAACCATGCTGAGCGCAGCATATTTGGATGTTACTCATATTCGGTAAGAAAATTGTTTTGGAAAGAAAAATTTCAAGATGCAGCGGATTTAGTCTTTTTCAGATTTATTTTTCCAATGAATCATATCGTAATACATATATCTTGTGTGCAGTGATTCTGTTGTACTACCCGGTCTGTAATAATTGCGTTCCTGTTCTTCGGTAGAAAAAACGGTAAGGAAGTCATTTTTTTGATAGAATTTTAGCACCGCAGGCTCGTTGTAGGCATCCAACAGCAGAAACCGGCAAAAATTCGGAAACCTGTCAAAGCAATACTGTTTGATAAAATCCATCAGTTGAGACCCTATACCCTGTCCGTTGAACTCTTTGGCAACTCCCAAACGCCCAACCAAAAACGCAGGATAAGATTTTAATGTTTTTTCCTGCGGAATATTTTCTTTTACCCTCTTGCGGCGGTTATTCGGCAAATCAAATGTTTTAATACCTTCGGGCGACAGCGAAAATGTACACACTATCTTTCCGGTCGTATTGTGCCGAAAAAAATAGACTTCACACAACATCTGATTTTGATAGCTGAAAGCATCATTATTGAAAAAATCATTCAAATCCACATTTCCGCAATCAAAATCCAATATACGTTGTTTTTCCGACAGGATATGATACGAACACTCATTTATTAAAACCATTGTTTTTATCCTGTTTAGCTAAAAATGCCCGAACATTACGTGCAATAGTTCTCACTTCTTCTTTGCTTTTGCTTTCTTTTGCCTTTGCCAATGAGCGGTAAAAGTTTTCGGACGCTTTGCCCGTTAGTACCGGAGCCGGTTTAATTGCTGTTGCCATAATCTTTTTATTTTAAGAATATGCCACAAAGTTAGATGAAAATCCCGGATTTCCAAGCGCACGAAATACAAAAAAGTTTTTACAGAGGAAAGCGCGGCCAACCCCGTGTAGCTTGTCAAGCGCTCTGCCATGAAACTTTTTTTGCTTTTCCTGCCTTAAACGCTAACTTTTTAGTATCTTTGTTGCGCATATTTCGGCGATGTTATTTTTTTGTTTAATACCTTAAGGACAATCGTTTTATCCGGTATATACGATTTTTTTTTAGATGTTTTAGGTGAATAATTTTTATATGTGGTAGAAATGAAGCGCATACTTCTCGTTTTACATTTTGCATTTTGCATTTTGCATGCTGCATTTTCGCAGGAAACCCTGCAAAGCCTCGCCGGTCAGTTTGCCGAGCCAAAAGATGAGTACAAGCCGCAGGCGTGGTGGCACTGGCTCGGCACAAACTACTCCAAAGCCGGCATGACGGCCGATTTGGAGGCGATGAAGCGCGCGGGCGTCAACGGCGTGGTGGTGTTCAACGCGCCCTCGTGGCTGGATACGGCGCAAAACCTGTACAAAAATCAGGCCTACCGCAGCGAGCCGTACTGGGATGCCCTGCGGCATGCGCTTACCGAAGCGCGGCGGCTGAAAATGACCGTCGGGCTGCACAACTCGCCCGGATGGAGCACCACCGGCGGGCCGTGGATTACCCCCGAAATGGGGATGCAGCGCGTGGCGTGGAGCGTTACGGAGCTGGACGGCGTCGGTGCGGCTGCGGCAGCGCGCGCCTTGCCCCCACAGGCTTTGCCCCTGCCAAACCCCGCCGATGAGTTGAAAAACATTAACCCCAAATGGTTTAAAGACATTGCCGTGTTTGCGGTTGCATCCGATGCTTCGGAAATCGTTGATATTTCCGGCTTCTTTAAAGACGGAGCGTTAGCTTGGAGCGCGCCTGCCGGCAGGTGGAAAATCTACCGGCTCGGCTACCTGCCCACCATGCAGCGCTCGCACCCTACGCCCGAAGATGTTGAAAAAACCGCCTTTGAGGTGGATAAAATGAGTGCAGCGCTGACGCGCTTTCACTGGGACAACGTGCTAAACCCGTTGACGGAGCGGTTTGGCGATTTTATCGGCGCCACTTTTACTATCATTTGGACGGACAGCTACGAGGCGTGGGGGCAAAGCTGGAGCGCCGGCTTTCGCAACGATTTTATCAAAATAAAGGGTTACGACCCCGCAAGGCAGCTGGCGTTGGCCTTGGCGCGGGGCGAAGAAATTTTCGACGAAGCCAGCTTTCACCTCAAAGACCCTGCGGCGATCAAGTACGCGGAAACGAAGCGCTTTGTGGCGGACTATGCCGACGTTATCAGCCGCCTGTACCTCGCCTGCTTCCGCCTTGGCCGGGAGATGATCAACCAGGCCGGGTTTCAGCACTACTGGGAGCCTTACGGCAGCATTATCGACGCGCCGTTCGACATGGAGGAGGGCGAAGGCATTGCCGACGTGCCGGCAACCGAATTTTGGGTGCACAGCCTTGAGCCGTCCGGCGGCGGCCGATTTGCCGAAGCTGCCGCAAAATACAGTAAGCGCATCGTGGCCGCAGAAGCATTTACGGGAATGGAGGCCACCTGCACCTTCAACGAAACGCCCGCCATGCTGAAGCCTCCTGCAGATATGGCGTTCTGCTACGGCGTAAATCAGCTCTTCCTGCACTCCTGGGCGCACAACCCCCTGCCAGACAAGTATCAGCCGGGATGGAATTTTGCGCATTACGGTACGCACTTCAGCCGAAACCAAACGTGGATTGAGCCTGCAAAAGCGTTTTTTACCTACTTAGCCCGCTGCCAAATGCTTTTGCAGCAGGGTACTTTTGTGGCGCGAAGTGAAAACGTGCTGCACCGAAGCACGCCCGAAGCAGAAATATTCTTTGTCCGCAATACCGGCGACCGATTTGAGAATCGCAGCTTTACGTTTAATGTGAAAAATGGAAAACCGCAGCTCTGGAACGCTTATACCGGAAAAATCGCCGCAGCAAAAACAGCGGAAAACGGCGACGTGCTGCTATCGCTGGAAAAAAACGAATCGGTGTTTGTGGTGATGCCAAATGCTGAAGGCAAAATTCAAAATGCAGAAGGCAAAATTCAAAATGCAGAAGGCAACATGCAGCGTGCAGAGGCGCGACAGGCCGCATCTACGCAGGAGCGGACGATTGCAGGTAAGTGGCGCGTTACATTTATCCCCAAAACCGGCGAAAAACCTTTTACAAAGACCTTCGATAAGCTGGTTGACTTCAGCCGGCAAAGCGATTTCAGCGTAAAGTATTTTTCGGGGACGGCGGTGTATGAGAACAGCTTCAGGTGCAAAATGCAGGATGCAAACGGCAAAGCTATTTTGGATTTAGGCACGGTTTACAACATGGCAGAGGTTGAGGTAAACGGAAAACCGGTCGGCGTTTTGTGGATAGCGCCTTTTAAGGTTGACGTTACCGGCTACGTGAAAGCGGGCAATAACACGCTGAAGATAAAGGTTACCAACACCTGGCAAAATCGCCTGATTGGCGACGAACAATTTCCTGCCGACTTTGCGTGGCTTACGCTGGAAAATGACGGAGAGCCTGCGCGAAACGGCTTGCCGCGCATGAAAGGCTTGCCCGATTGGGTGCGCAACGATACGCCGCGCCCCTCAAAAGAGCGCAAAACCTTCATCCCGTGGAGCTACTTCGATAAAAACTCGGAGCTGGCGCCTGCAGGAATGACCGGAGAGGTAAAGCTAATATACTGCGATCGGCATGGTTTTGTACGGAAATAGCGCGAACAAATCGCAGGTATCGACTGTAAATCGCGCAAAATACGCTATCTTCGCAGCTTAAAATCATCATTATGCTATTTAATTATGTACCTACACTCACGCCAGCTTATTTCAATCACGCGGGTTAAAAATATGAAAATTTTCCGCGCCCCATGCTGCATTCTGCGTTCTGCATGCTGCATTCCTCTTCGCATTCTGCATTCTGCATTCTGCATTCTGCGTTCTGCATTCTGCATTCCTCTTCGCATTTTGCATGCTGCATTTATACTTGCTTTCCTCTCCGGCTGCGCCCGAAACGCCCCGCTTGACGTCGCATCGGCGCAGAAAAAATATACCGAAATGCAGCATGGCATTGCTGCGGGCTGGAACACGTGGGATACCCGCTCGGTGTTGCGCCACGTTTTGTTGCCCCACGGCCTTGCCGTGGATATTCATTTGGCCACGCCCGACGGCAGGCGCGCCGACCGCTTTTTTATCGGCAACCGCGAACCCGGCTCGGCGCAAATGCGCCCCGGAGCGCACAGCTACGACGGCTACTACACCGACGTCTCCGCCTCGTGGAACGGACTGAGCCTCCGCGTAGAGAGCGGCGCAGACAGCCTCGCCAACGTCATTCTGATAGCGCCGCAGCCCGGCAGCAGGAAAGGCGGAAAGGTAATCATTTCCCTTAAATCGCTCTGGCAGCGCGAATGCTGGTTTACGGTCGAAAAAAATACCTTCCAAATCCAAACCCTTTGGCAAAACCTGAAAATCAGCGGAAATGCCGATGGGAAATTTATTGAGCAAAAGGGTAACGAAATAACCCTGTCGGCCGACGAGCCGGTGGTGGTAAACATTGGAACGGGCTACAGCCCGAGCGATGCACAAAAATACATGGCGGAGCGCTACGCTAACTTTACGGGCAAAAACCGAACAAAATACGGCGATGCTTACGACGAATACAACGCCATGCAAAACGTGCTGGGCTGGGACAACATTTACGACCCCACGATTGACCGCGTTATTACGCCCGTGTCGAGGATTTGGAACGTAGGCTGGAGCAACAACAAGGACTTGGGCGGCTTTGTGCTGTTCTGCTGGGATACCTACTTTGCCTCGATGATGCTCTCCACCGATAGCCGCGAGCTGGCCTACGCCAACGCCGTAGAAATCACGCGCGGAATTACCGAAGCCGGCTTTGTGCCGAACTTTTACACCGAAACCGGCTACAAAAGCCGCGACCGCTCGCAGCCGCCGGTCGGCTCGCTGGCGGCGTGGAGCATCTACCAAAAGTATAAGGAAAAGTGGTTTCTGGAGCTGCTCTACAGCGACTTGCTCAGGTGGAACCGCTGGTGGGACAGGGCGCGGCAAGCCAACGGCCTGCTCTGCTGGGGAAGCTCGCCCTACGAGCCGGTAACCTACCGATACTGGGAGCTGGTAGGCGTGAACGAAACCTACGGCGGAGCCTTAGAGTCGGGATTGGACAACTCGCCGATGTACGACAACGTGCCCTTTGATACCGCTACCCACCTGCAAAAGCTCAACGATGTGGGCTTGAGCAGCCTCTACGTGATGGACTGCAACCTGCTGGCTAAAATTGCCGAAGAGCTGGGGCAAAAGCGCGATGCAAATGAGCTGCGGAAAAGAGCCAAAAAATACGCCGAAAACCTGCAAACGCTCTGGGACGCACAAAACGCCTTTTACTACAACCGGCGCACAGACACAAAGGAGCTTAACCGCCGGACTTCGCCCACCAACTTTTACCCGCTTCTGGCCGGCGTGCCCACCAGCGAGCAGGCGGAGGCAATGCTCGAAAAGCATTTGCTCAACCCGCAGGAGTTCTGGGGCGAATGGGTAATCCCCGCCACCCCCCGCTGCGACAGCGCTTTTGCCGACAACACCTACTGGCGCGGGCGCATCTGGGCGCCGCTTAACTTCCTCGTTTACCTTGGCCTGCGCGGCTACGACACGCCGAAAATCAACGACGCAAGAAAGCAGCTCGCCGCAAAATCGCGCAGCCTACTCCTAAAATCTTGGACGTCAAACGGATATGTCTTTGAAAACTACAACGCCACTACCGGACAAGGCGACGACAAGACGAACAGCGATAAGTTTTACCACTGGGGAGCCCTGCTCGGATTTATTGACCTGATGGAGCAGGGGTACTACTAAGCGGCGGCTTTATGCTAAGCCGAATGAATTAACTCATGTTACGCAGAAAAAATTTTCAGCGACGAAATAGCGATGATGCGTAATGCACAGCTATATGCGTAACATGAGCTATTTATTTAAAATCACTTAGCCACAAAAATCCAAAATCCCAAAAATCCAAAATCCACAATGAAGCGCATCTTTCTTATTTTACCTTTTACCTTTTGCATTTTGCAATCCCGCGTAGCATTTTCGCAGGAGACGCTGCAAACCTTAGCGGAAAAATTCGCCGCACCGCCCATGGAGTACCGCCCCAACGTGTGGTGGCACTGGCTCGGCAGCAACTTTACCGAGCAGGGCATTACGAAAGACTTGGAGGCGATGGCGGAGAGCGGTATCGGCGGGGCGTGCATCTTCAACATCGCCTCGTCGGTGCAGGAGAGCCATTTCCCGATGGCAAACCTGCCCTTCCCCGAGCAGACCTTCCGCAGCCCGGCCTACTGGAGCGCAATGCGGCACGCCATGAAGGAGGCCAAACGCCTCAACCTCGCCATGGGGCTGCACGGCACGCCGGGCTACGCCACCACCGGCGGCCCCTGGATTTCGGAGGAGCGCGGCATGAAGGCTATTATCAGCAGCAAAACCTCCGTTGTGGGCGGAAAAGCGGTCGAAGTAGCGCTGCCAAAGCCCGAGCTGCCCGAATTTGTTGGCTACGATTCGCGCTATTTGCCCGGATACAAGCCGCACAAGGCAACCCTGTACTGGGACATTACCGTGATGGCGGTGCCCGAAAAGGAGAACGCTACGGTGGATGATGTGCTTGAGCTCAACCGGCTGCTTGACGAAAACGGAACGCTGAAGTGGAACGCCCCGGCCGGACGCTGGACGGTTTACCGCTACGGCTACGCGCCCACGATGGCGCACCCGCACCCCTTGCCCGACGACATTATAGGCCGAGCCTGGGAGGTGGATAAAATGAGCCGCGAGGACAACACCTACCACTGGAACCAGCTGCTGGAGCCGCTCAAAGAAAATATCGGCGAATACTTCGGCGCTACGTTTCAGTACATTTGGGTGGACAGCTACGAAAGCGGCTACCAGAACTGGACAAAAGATTTTCGCGAGCAGTTCCGCCGCCTCAAAAACTACGATGTGCTGCGCTGGATAGCGCTTTTTCAGCACCGCACAGGAAAGGCGCTGGAGCACAAGTTCAACGCCTGGACAAACAACAAGCTGCAAACGGATTTGCCCGAATTTCAGCAATTCTTGAGCGATTACGACGACGTGGTCAACCGCCTCTACATGGACAACGGGTTTGCCGTGGCCAAGGAGATGCTGCACGCCCACGGCCTGAAGCTCTACTGGGAGCCCTACGGCGGGCCATTCTCAAACTACGAGGGCGCGGCCATGGCCGACGTGCCGGCGGATGAATTTTGGTCGTCGCAGGATTACGTATACCCGAATCCACATTCGCAGCGCGCCGCCGTGCAGTACGGCAAGCGCATTGTGGCGGCAGAAGCCTTTACCGGCGCGCCCATCTTTAGCGCCTACACCGAAACGCCCGCCTTCCTCAAGCACACGGCCGACGGCGGCTTTGCCCAGGGGTTGAACCTGTATTTTCTGCACCACTGGGTGCACCAGCCTTTTGACGACAAGTACCAGCCCGGACTTGGAATGGGCTGGTGGGGAACGCACTTCAGCCGCTTCCAGACCTGGTATAAGGAAAGCCGCACGTTTTTTACCTACCTCGCTCGCTGCCAGCTCCTGCTGCAGCAGGGAAGCCTTGTCCCGAAGCGCGAGGAGGAGGACTACAGCCGCTCGTTTTGCTACACGCGCCGCGTAACCCCGGAGGCTGATATTTACTTCGTCGCCAATCCGTTTGGCGAAAAGCTGGAAACGTTTGCTTTGGCCGCCAAAAGCGGCGCTCCCTGCCTCTGGAACGCCTACACGGGAAAAATTGAGCCGGCAAACAGCTACGTCCGAAAAGGAGATTCGATTTTCGTAACGCTGAACTTGGAAAAAGACCATTCGGTGTTTATAGTAATGCAGAATGCAGAATGCAAAATGCCGAATGCGGCCGGCAAAGCGCCGAGTGCGGCCGGCAAAGCGCCGAATGCCGCATGTAAAATGCAGCTTGACGGGGCATGGAGCGTAACGTTCTACCCGAAGCTCGCCCGGCCGTTTACGAAAAAGCTGCCGCAGCTGATCGACTTTAGCCGGCAAAGCGATGAAAAGCTGAAGTACTTTTCGGGAACGGCGGTCTATGAGAAGAATTTTAAATGCAAAATGCAGCCCGAAAAATGCCAAATGATTTTGGACTTAGGCGCCGTTTACGATATGGCAACCGTTGAGGTTAATGGAAAGGAAGTCGGCGTGCTGTGGTTTCCGCCTTTCAGGATAGACCTTGCGGGCTACGTGAAAGCGGGGACAAACACCCTTAAAATTAGCGTAACAAACACCTGGGCAAACCGCCTAATCGGCGACGAGCAGCATCCCGCCGACTTTGAGTGGGGAACCGACCGCGACAAAGAGGGGCGCGCCATGAAAGCATTTCCCGACTGGTTTTTACGCAACGAGCCGCGCGCGGAGCAGGGGCGCAAAACGTTTAATGTCTGGTATTACTACCGCAAGGATTCGCCGCTGCTCCCGGCAGGCTTGCTGGGGCCGGTGACGGTGGGCATGTAAATGCAGAATGCAGAATGCAGAATGCA
>JAIROF010000061.1 GCA_031257655.1 Prevotellaceae bacterium
TTACGTTTTCCCCACACGAATGCCACTATCTCGCCTGTTGATCGATGGTAAGCATAAATTAGCCACACTTTATTCTTTTTTTCTCCAACATATGTCCAAAACTCATCCACCTCAAGACAGTCATACCGGGCTTGTTTTGGACGAATTACGTAATTCGATTTCGTCAATACCGACAGTATTTTCCCCATACTGGCATTTTCTATTTCTGCTACATCCCTGATGCCTACTCCGCGGACAAGCATCAATAAAATTCTGTGTGTCAGACCGGAGTGACAACCTTTGTAGCTTAATGCATGGTCGCCTATAAACTGATGGCCACATTCCTTGCAAAAATAATTTTGCTTACCGTACGATTTCATACCGTTTTTTTTACCTTTGCACTTTGGCATTTGGGGCAATAGAGCGTTATTTTTATTTTCATATTACAAAAGTAATACTTTTTGCCCTGATTGCCATTTTTTTATAGCAGCATACTTTTTATATCACCACCCGAGCCAGTCGCCGAATATTGTTTCTTCGTTGGAGGAAATAAACGCATCGGTAAGCCCCTTTATAATTTGCTCTGCCGTAAGGAAGTATTTGGCTTTAAAAAGGTAGGGATTTTTCTTTTTAAGCACCGATTTCAGCTTCAGGCTGCCAAGAGCATCCGCTCTTTTTTGGTGAAAAACGCCTATGTTTTCTTCAACGTACTGCGTAATGTCCGCTATTTTCAGCCGTGTCATATTTTTTTGCATTTTCAAACAAGGTAAGGTTGAGCGTTCCAATCTGCTTTTTCACCATTTCGTAGTATTCCGGCAAGATTTCTATGCCGATTGAGCTTCGATTCATGCGCCGGGCAACAAAGTTGGTCGTCCCCGACCCCATAAATGGGTCAAGCACCGTGTCGCCTTCTTTGGTAAAAAGCTTGATAAACCATTCGGGCAGGCCTTCGGGAAATGCAGCGCTGTGATGCTTGTTGCCGCACTCGGTTGCCAAATGCAGCACGTTGGTTGGGTAAGCTTTTTCGCGGTCGAGCCAGTTGGAAATATTTTTCCCAAATCCGCTCCCGACTTTTGAGCTGTCGCGGACTTTATCCGTTTCGCTCAAGTTTTTCAAGCGCCCCTTTGCCCAATCTCCCATCGGCACCATCACCTCCTCCTGATACATGGCAAAGTTTTTTTGCCGGTTAAACTGCAGAAGCCTTTCCCATGCGTCCCGAAAGCGGTTGGGCCACTTTCCGGGGTAGCCGTTTTTTTTGTGCCAAATAAACTCCTCCGTCCAAAGCCAACCCTGCTTCCGCATTTCGAGGATAAGCTCCATCACGTAGGTGCTGCGCTCGCCATCGGCCACTTTTTCCTTTATGTTCAACACAAAAGTCCCTGCCGGCTTAAGCACCCTCAAGAGCTCTTCGGAAATGGGAAGAAACCAGTGAACGTATTTATCCGGGCTAACTCCTCCATACGTGTTTTTCCGCTGGTCGGCGTAAGGTGGCGAGGTGAAGATCAAATCAACCGAGCTGTCGGAAAGATTCTTTAGAATGTCTCTGCAATCGCCAAGCAGTATGTTTGTTGTCATGTTGCATTGCATAGTATTGGGTCTCCCGGCGTTTCCACCCGTTAAAGTACGGTTTTTCCTCTAAAGCCGGACGATTTATGCGCACTTTAGCGCACTCGGGAGCGGGCATTTTGTCATGTATGCAGGGCAAAGGAGAAGTGCCGGATGGGGCATGTCTTTTTTCGACGCCCTTGCTACGGGTGCTACGGGCGCTTGTAGGCTTTTCGCAGCGATATTTGCGTTGCGGTTGGGAAGTCTGGGGGGACTTGCTGGGCTACCTGTCCGGTGGCGGCCCATTCGGCGCCACGCAGCAGCAGCACCTGAAATCCCGTGCACTGCATTGCCGGGTTGTCTTCGAGCGAGGGGCCTACGTGCCCCAGCATCGTGTGGAAAACGCGTCCTTTGCCGAATTTGACGGTGAAAATCAGCGGCTCTTCGCGCCCCGACCCGCCTGTAGAGGGGTCGGAGGAGGCGGTAAAAAGCAAGGCGTCGATGTCGCCCGGGCCGCGCATCCTGTCGTACAGCTCATCCTGAGCATGGCGCCAGCTGTCCGGCAATCCTTTGGCTATCGGATGGCTTTGGCTGCGCCCGTTCAGCACGTATTCGTGCTGCCTGCCGTGCGAGCCGCCCGCGCCGGGCGAGGAGTCCCGCACCAGCCGTCCGGCTGCCCAGTACACCCACGGCCCCGATTTTTCGTCGCGGCCTTCCCAGCCGCCCAGAGCGCATATCCGGCTGTACTCCGGCCACTGGGGGAATGCGTTGTCGGCCGCGTGGTAGATGACAACGCCGCCGCCGCTGCGGGTAAATTCGACAAACCGCCTGCCGGTCTCCTCCGGCCACGGGGCGCCGTTGTAGTCCACCACGACTAAATCGTAGGGCTTGAAGTCGAGCACAAATCCCGACATGTCTTCGCCCCTGGGCGGAGAAACGGCAAAATCTACGGCAAACAGGCCGGAATTTTCAAGTATCTGCCGGATGGCTACATGGCTGACCTCCCAGTGGTGGTTGTTCTGTCCGGTGATGAGCAACGTTTTGATAGGCTGCCCGGCCGGCGCGCAGGCGGCAAGCAGCGCTGCCGACAGCAGCACAAGAGCGCTGCTTAATATCCGTTTCATAAGCGTATTTTTTTATTTTTTGGCAAAAGTACACGAAAAACTCGGTTTTCCCAAGCGCGCGCAGCGAAAAAAGTTTTTTTACAGCGGGAGATTAGCCTCCCCCTTGACGGAGCGGAGCTTCTCGCCATTGCTAACGCCGCGAGGAACCGGAGCGAAGCGGAGCTCTGCGCAGCCAATCTCCTACCGCTTTTCCCGCATGACGGCGGCGCGGTGGGAGCCTCCCCGGCGCAGCAGCTCGCCGCCGGGCTAATCGTCCTGCAGGGCTTGCGCCAAATCGGCAACGATATCGTCGGCATCCTCCAGCCCTACGGATAGCCGGAATATACCCTCTCCGGCAAAGGTGCGCCACGAATTTTGCTGCTCGGCGGTGGGCAGCTTGAAGGAGGTTTGCAGGAGCTCGGCGCTGCTGAGGTAGAAAATCAGCGACCGATGGTGCCCCAGCGAAACGGCGTAGTGCGCTATGCGGAGCTTTTGGGCAAGCCGCTGCGCCGCCTGCTGCCCGTTTTCGACTTGAAATGTGAGGATGCCCGAAAAATTTTTCATTTGCCGCCGGGCCAGCTCGTGCTGCGGGTGCGAGGGCAAGCCCGGATACATCACCCGCTTCACCTTGGGGTGCTGCTCCAGAAAGGCCGCCACGCGGAGCGCATTCTCCTGATGCACCCTCATGCGTATGGGGAGCGTTGCCAGGCCTCGCAGGATGAGCCATGCGTTAAACGGGCTAAGCGCGCCCCCCAGCCGGATGGCCGTTTTTTTGCGCAGCGGGGTAAGGTCGCGCTTGCTCCCCAGCACCGCGCCGCCCAGCGCGTCGCCATGCCCGCACATGTACTTGGTGAGCGAGTGGACAACGTAGTCCGCCCCGAGGTGCAGGGGCTTAGCGGCCACTGGGGTGGCAAACGTGGAGTCCACCGCCAGCTGAGCGCCGGCGCTGTGGGCAATTGCCGCAGCTGCGGCAATATCCGTGAGCCGGAGCAGCGGGTTGCACGGGGTTTCGATGTACACCAGCCGGGTGTTGGGCTTCAGCGCCGCCCGCAAGGCCTGCAGGTCGGAGGTGTTTACCTTGGCAATCTCCACGCCCAGGCCGGGGATCAGCTCGTTGGTCATCTCCGATAGCGCGGCATAGGCAACATCGCTCACCACCGCGTGGTCGCCCGCCTTGAGCAGGTGAAGCAGCAAGGCGGATATCGCCCCCATGCCGCTCGCAAAGGCTACGGCGGTTTCGGCGTCCTCCAGCGCCGCCAGCTTCTCCTCCAGCTGGCGGACGGTGGGGTTGCCCCAGCGGGTGTAAACCCACGAATCGTTTTCCTCCATGCTTTCTACCGAAAAATGGGCGTCGGCGCCGGCCACAAACGTGGTGGACATAACCAGATTGGGCGACGAAGCGCTGGTGACGGGATCGGGAAATTCTCCCGCGTGAATTGCCGCTGTTTGCACGCCAACGTGCAGCGAAGAGTCGAACTTTTTCATTTGTG
>JAIROF010000123.1 GCA_031257655.1 Prevotellaceae bacterium
GTCTTCGTGGTATTTTTCCAACCACAAAGGAACAAAGTTCACAAAGATTTCACAAAGTGTGTTTTTGTAGTTGTTTTTTTAACGGAAAGGTCACAAAGGGTACCTGAGTAGCTACAAAATTTCTTCTCTACTTCTGCGGCATAGTAGTCCAAGTCTTCATCCGTTAAGAAATCTTTTTCGTTCAGGTCATATTTTTTAAACAGGCGCGGCAGCTTGTCCACAAAATTCATGTACGCTTGATAGACGTTGTCATAGACCAATATTTCGCCTGTTTTTTCTTCGGGAAAGTCACCGGGTATGTTCTTCAAAAAGCGGAAATGGAAAATTCCCAAAGGAATACGCTCAATAAAATTGAGCTTTTCCAGGTCATTTTTTATTTGAGGTTCAATAATTTGGCCGCTTAGAATGGCAAACTCTTCTATTTTATTAATTGCAATAAGCCGTCTTGCCGCCACCTGTAGGCAAAACCAGCAGCCCGGAAAAGGAATCTTTATTTGACTTTATAATGCTACTTTGAAGGCTGCTAAACGCCTTTTTTTGGTGCTGGTAGAGCTCTATTTGGCTTTCGCTGTTTTCAATGCCGACTACCCCTGCATGAGGGCTCTCAACTTCCCGAACTCTCGCTTCATTTTCTTCACATCTAAACGTTATGGCGTAACCTTTCTCAACCGACTTTGTTTTTTTTACCAACTCTCCCCTAACCCATAACGTGATGTTATGCTTTTTAAGCTGCCTATCTACCTTTTCCAGAATTGAGGGATCTCGCCTTTTGGGCATTCCAAGCCGACCAAAAAACGTTTCGTACTTTCTGTACGTCAGGCTATTTTTATTTTTCTCGATATCGCTCGGAATTTCCGAAACAATTTCTTTTATTTCCTTTATATCCATAGCTGTTTAGGTTGTTTAGGTTGATTAGGTTGATATTACGCCATGCCTATTTGCCTCTTTCTCCTGCAACCTCAATGCCCAGCTCCTCCAGCTGCGCATTGTCGATGCGCGATGGGGAGTCGATCATGGTGTCGCGGGCGGCGTTGTTTTTTGGGAAGGCAATGTAGTCGCGGATGCTGTCGGAGCCGCCAAACATGGAGCACAGCCGGTCGAACCCAAAGGCGATGCCGCCGTGGGGAGGTGCGCCAAACTTGAAGGCGCTGGTCAAAAAGCCAAACTTGTACTCGGCATCTTCGGGCGTAAAGCCAAGCACCTTGAACATCTGCTGCTGAATGGCCGCATCGAAAATGCGAATGGAGCCGCCGCCCAGCTCTACGCCGTTCACCACAAAATCGTAGGCGTCGGCGCGGACGCTTTTTAGCGCTTCGCGGTCGCCGCTCATGAACAGCGGCAGGTCGTTGGGCTGGGGCGCGGTAAAGGGGTGGTGCATGGCGTAGAAGCGCTGCGCCTCGCTGTCCCAATCGAGCAGCGGAAAGTCGACTACCCACAGCGGGGCAAACGCGCCGCGCCTGCGCAGGCCGAGGCGGGCGCCCATTTCGAGCCGCAGCTCGCAGAGGGCGTTGAGCGCTTGCTTCCTGTTGCCTGCCAGCAGCAAAATCAGGTCGCCCTGCCTTGCGCCAAGCGCGGCGGCAAGCTGCTGCAGCGCTTCGGCAGGATAAAACTTATCGACGCTCGACTTCACCCCGTCGTCCGTAAGGCGAAGGTACACCAAGCCTTTTGCGCCAATCTGCGGGCGCTTTACCCACTCGGTAAGCTCGTCGAGCTGCCGGCGCGTGTAGGCGGCGCAGCCGCTGGCGCAAATGCCGCCAACGTAGGCCGCGCTGTCAAACGCCGCAAAGCCGTTGCCCTGCACCTGCTGCGTGAGCTCCTTTATCTTCATGCCAAAGCGCACATCGGGCTTGTCGCAGCCGTAGTCGCGCATGGCGTCGGCGTAGGTCATGCGGGGGATGGCGTCGAGCGCTACGTCCAGCACGCGCCGGAACAGGTGCTGCATCATGCCGCCAAAGGTTTGCAGAATGTCCTCGCGCTCCACAAACGCCATTTCGCAGTCAATTTGCGTAAACTCCGGCTGGCGGTCGGCGCGTAAATCTTCGTCGCGAAAGCAGCGCACAAGCTGGAAGTAGCGGTCGTATCCGGCTACCATGAGGAGCTGCTTAAAGGTCTGCGGGCTTTGCGGCAGGGCGTAAAACTCGCCGGGGTGCACGCGCGAGGGCACCACAAAGTCGCGGGCTCCCTCGGGCGTCGATTTTATGAGGAAGGGGGTTTCTATCTCCAAAAAATTTTGCGCGTCGAGGTACTTTCGCGCCTCCTGCGCCACGCGGTGGCGCAGCATCAGGGCGTTTTTGACGGGGTTGCGGCGCAGGTCGAGGTAGCGGTACTTAGCCCGCAGCTCCTCTCCGCCGTCGCTTTCGTCCTCTATGGTAAAGGGCGGCAGCTCGGCGGCGCTCAGCACGCGCAGCGCCAGCAGGCTCACCTCCACGTCGCCCGTGGGGATTTTGCTGTTTTTGCTGGTGCGCTCCACCACAAGGCCCTCCACCTGCAGCACAAATTCGCGCCCCAGCTTTTCTGCCGCAAGGCGAATATTCTCCGGCGTTTTTTCGCTCACCGTGAGCTGCGTAATGCCGTAGCGATCGCGCAAGTCGATAAAGGTCATGCCGCCAAGCCTGCGCACGCGCTGCACCCAGCCCGCAAGCTGCACTTTTTTGGAGGCGTCGGCAAGGCGAAGCTCGCCGCAAGTGTGTGTTCTGTACATATTTTTTACGCTAATAAGATTATGGGTACTACCTGCTGCATCTCCCGCGCGCTAAGGTTTCCAGGCCGCCGCATCGCTCGGCATGCGCCAGTCGCCGCGGGGAGAGAGGTTGATGGAGCCTACCTTGGGGCCGTCGGGCATGCACGATCGCTTGAACTGCTGAGCGAAAAACCGGTGGAGGAATACTTTCAGCCAGGCAGAAATTTCATCGCCGGTGTAGGCGTCTCCGAAGGCATGGGTGGCGAGGAAGGCTATTTTTTCGGGGCTGAAGCCAAAGCGCACAAAGTAGTACAGAAAGAAGTCGTGCAGCTCGTAGGGGCCTACAATGTCTTCCGTTTTTTGCGCGATGTCGCCTTCGGGCGAGGCGGGCAGGAGCTCGGGGCTGACGGGCGTATCGAGCACATCGCTCAAAATGGCCGCCGAGTCCTTGTCCAGCTGCTGCGCGGCCCAGCTCACCATGTAGCGCACCAGCGTTTTGGGGACGCCGCTGTTGACGGCGTACATCGATATATGGTCGCCGCCGTAGGTTGCCCAGCCGAGCGCCAGCTCCGACAGGTCGCCCGTGCCTACAACAAGCCCGCTGTGCTTATTGGCCATGTCCATGAGCACCTGCGTTCGCTCGCGCGCCTGCGCGTTTTCGTAGGTCGTATCCTTGACTTCGGCGCTGTGCGCAATGTCTTTAAAGTGCTGCAGCGCGGCTTCGCGAATAGGAATATCGTACGGCGTAACGCCCAGCGACGCCATCAGGTTGATGGCGTTGGCGTAGGTTCGGCGGGTAGTCCCGAATCCGGGCATGGTAATGCCCATCACCTGCCGGCGGTCAACGCCCAGCTTGTCGCACGCCTTGACGCAAACCAGCAGCGCCAGCGTAGAATCCAGCCCGCCGGAGACGCCCAGCACCAGGTGGCGGACTTGGGTGTGCGCCCAGCGCTTGCTTAGCCCGCCTACCTGAATGGAGAAGATTTCGCGGCAGCTTTCGTCGCGCATGGCCGGCGGCGGCACAAAGGGATGCCGGTCGATGGCGCGCTTCAGGGCGAACGGCCCGGCGGACGGCCCGGCGGGCGCCTTCGCAATGGGAGCTATCCGGTAGGCGGCGCCGGATTTTTCCGGGTCAAAGTTGGTGTTTCGGATGCGGTCTGCCCGCAGGCGCTCAACGTCGACCTCCGCCACCGTGAGCTGCGGCGCAAAGCTAAACCGCTCCGCCGAAGCGATGATTTGCCCGTTTTCGGCAATGAGGCCGTTTCCCGTAAAAACCACATCGGTGGAGGATTCGCCCGCGCCCGACGAGGCGTAGGCGTACCCTGCGTAGCAGCGAGCGGACTGCTGCTCGACGAGCTGCCGCCGGTAGCGGTGCTTGCCCACCAGCTCGTTGCTGGCCGAAAGGTTGAAAATAATTTCGGCGCCGCCCAGCGCCTGCTGCGAGCTCGGCGGGATGGCCGCCCAGAGGTCTTCGCAAATTTCAACGCCAAACGTAAATTCGCCATCGGAGAAAAGCAAATCGCGGCCAAAGGGGACTTTCTGCCCCGCCAGCTCCACCTCCATCAGGCAGCAGGAGGCGCCGGAGGTAAACCAGCGCTTTTCGTAAAATTCGCTGCCGTTGGGCAGGTTCACCTTTGGCACAAGGCCCCGGATGCGCCCCCCCTGCAGCACGGCAGCGGCGTTGAACAGGCGGCTGTCCAGCCGCACCGGCAGCCCCACGATGACCGCAGGCGCCACCGCAAGGGTGTGCTGCGCAAGGTCGGCAAGCGCTTGGAGGGCGTCGGCAAGCAATTTTTCCTGAAAAAACAGGTCGGCACAGGTATAGCCGGTGATGCATAGCTCGGGAAAGCATGCTACCTGCACGTTTTCTTTGTCGGCCTGCCGAGCTAAATCAACGATTTTGGCCTTGTTGAAAGCGCAGTCTGCCACCCGAAGCTCGGGGATAGCCGTGGCTATGCGTATGAATCCGTAGTGCATGGGTTGTCGTAAAAAAGGGTGTGGCGAAGCTCCGCTACCGGCAGCGCCGACAAATGGGCGGCACTCCGCCTCGCAGCGTTACTCCCCTGCAAATGTACGAAAAAACAGACCGGAGAGCCTACTAACCTGTGAAGTGGCGCACACTGTAGAATAAAACAACCGACCTCGCCTCGCTTCGCCGGCACGTAAAGTAAAAAATCACCAAATTCCGCTGAATTATTTAGCGGGAACTTCTAAAAACCCAAATCTGCGCTGCGCTCCACCGGCAAAGCGCTCATTTACTGCGTTCGCCTGCTTCCGTAAGCTCCGCTTTTGCCTCAGCCGCAAGCCTTGCTTTTTGGTTTTTTGGATGTCCCCTTAGTATTCTTCCTCATTGAAAAAGAAGTCTTCTTTACTTGGGTAGTCCGGCCAAATATCCTCAATGCTTTCGTATATTTCACCTTCGTCCTCTATCTCCTGCAAGTTTTCTATTACCTCCAAAGGAGCGCCTGAGCGTTGGGCAAAATCGATCAGCTCGTCTTTGCTGGCAGGCCACGGAGCGTCTTCTAATTTCGATGCAAGTTCTAAGGTCCAGTACATAATCAGTTCTATTTTTGTAATAACCAATTGATGAATAAAGTCCGCAAAAATATAAAATTAAATGATACTCCCCCGCTTACTGTTGGTAATTCACCAATAAAAACGATTGGCGAAACGCACTTTAACGTGCCGCTCCTTACTTTTTTTCGGATTTAAACAGCCTTTAGAATTTTTTATGCGATGGGTTCCACAGCTGCTCGCCAACCTGCTCCTCGGCGTGAATGCTGCGCGAGAGCACAAAGAGGTAGTCGGAGAGGCGGTTGAGCAGGGGGAGGAGGATGGGCGAAAGGCTGCCGGACGTTTCGGCGACCTTAACCATCAGGCGCTCGGCGCGGCGGCACACGCAGCGCGCCACGTGGCACTGCGCGGCGGCAGCGCTGCCGCCCGGTATGATGAAGTACTTTTGCGGGGGCAGCGCCTGCTGTAGCGCGTCGATTTCGCGCTCGAGCATGGCGACGTCGTCCTCGCGCATTTCGTACCCCTTGCAGCAGGCAACCGTGGCCGAGTAGCGCATCAGCATCTCCTGCACGCTGAGCAGCACGCTCAGATGCCGCTCGCCAATGCCCTGCGAGCGCAGCAGCCCGAGGTGGGCGTTGAGCTCGTCGATGGCGCCGTAGGCCTCTACGCGGGGATGCGCTTTGCTCACCCGCTCGCCGTTGCCCAGCGCGGTGGCGCCGCCGTCGCCGGTTTTGGTGTATATTTTCATGTCGGTTCTTTTATTTAGCTCGCACCTCCCGGAAGCTCGGCGCCGGCCGACAGCATTCCGCACGCGGCCAGAATATCCTCGCCGCGCGAGGCGCGAATGGTGGTAAGCAGCCCCCTTTGCAGCAGCATCTCCTTAAAGCGCTCCATGGCCTGCGGGGGCGACCCGCGCAGCTCGCTGCCCGGAATGCGGTGAAAGCGGATGAGGTTGACGCGGCACTCGAATCCGCCCAGCAGGCGCGCCAGCGCTGCGGCGTGCCGGGGCGTATCGTTCAGCCCGTCGAACAGGATGTACTCGAAGCTTACGCGCCGCTGCCCCGTCCAGCGGTAGCGGCGAATAAGCGCTACAACGTCCTCCGCCGGAAAGGCCTTTTGCACGGGCATCAGCGCGCGCCGCTCGTCGGCAAAGGGCGAGTGCAGGCTCACCGCCAGGTGGCAGCGGCTTTCGTCCAGAAAGCGCCGCAGGGCGGGCAGCACGCCAACGGTGGAAACCGTGACGCGCGCTGGCGACCACCCCATGCCCCAGGGCGCGGTGATAACCTCTAAGCTCTCCAGCAGGCTGTCGATGTTGCTCATCGGCTCGCCCATGCCCATGAAGACAAGGTTGGTAAGCTGGCCGCTGCGGGGAACGCCAAAAATTTGGTTGATGATTTCGCCGGAGGTCAGGTTGTGCCGAAACCCCATGCGCGCCGTCATGCAGAACTTGCAGCCCATCGGGCATCCGGCCTGCGACGACAGGCAGAGCGTGGCGCGTCCGGCCTCGGGGATGAGCACCGATTCGACGTACGCGCGCTTTTCGCCGCCCACCGCAAACAGGTACTTTTGCGCGCCGTCCTTCGACTCCTGCGCGGCGGAGAAGGGGCGCACGCCCACGTCGTACCGCTCGGCGAGCATGGCGCGGTGCGCCGCCGACAGGTTGCTCATGCCGCCAATGTCGGCCACACGCCTCCGGTAAAGCCAGCCCGCCAGCTGCCTCGCCGCAAACCCGGGCATCGACAGCTCGGCGGCAACCTGCTCCAACCCTGCTAAGGTTTTGCCTAAAAGCGCTCGTTTGTGTTCCATGAGGGGAACAAAGGTAGCACGAAATTTTGGGATTATACGCAGCGCGATGAATTTTTTACGCGAAAATTGTAGGGGGAAACGGGCAAAAATTTTTTATACGGAAATCCGGGCAATCTGCGGATAGTTAGACATTACATCAATCAACTTATAATTATGCTGATTGCCAATGCTATTATTGCGTCAGCGTTGCTTAATCTATATTAAAGGGAATCCCTAAAAGCTCCAAGCTCTGCGCTACGATCCATCGGCGAAGTGCTCCCTTACTGCGCTCATTTACTTCGGCAAACACCGCTTTTGCTTCGGTCGAGAGCCGTGATTTTTGGGTTTTTAGAGAATCCCTTAACAAAAAACAACCCATAGCTCTTTTTTTGCCGCCAAAATTACAAGTATATTTGCCGCCAAAACAGCGGCGTCCCGCTGTGCGATAGAAAACCGAACGATTCAACCCGCACGCCATTTTTGACCGTGCGGCGCATCAAACGCCTATGGACGATAAAACATTTTTAAATCGCGGATGCGCGACAACCTTTTTAAACCCATAAAACATGTACAGCCAGGATACCCGAACCGTTCTTACGCTTGACGCGGGAGGACAGAGTTTTCGCTTTTCCGCCATGCGCGGCAACAGCGAAGTTGTGAAATCGGTGAGGCTCATCCCCAACGTGAGCAGCCTTGAGCACTGCCTCTCCACGCTGGTGGAGGGCTTTACGCAGGTCAACCGGCAGCTGAGCGAGCCGCCGGTTGCCATCAGCTTCGCCTTTCCCGGGCCTGCCGATTACCCGACGGGCGTTATCGGCGATTTGCCCAACGTCCCCTCGTTTAAGGGAGGCGTTCCGCTCAAGGCCTTTCTGGAGCAGCGGTTCGGGCTGCCGGTGTTCATCAACAACGACGGCGACCTGTTTGCCTACGGCGAAGCGCTGGCGGGCTTTTTGCCCCACGTGAACCGCCTGCTGGAGAAGGCCGGCAGCAGGCGCCGCTACAAGAACCTGATAGGCGTTACGCTGGGAACGGGCTTCGGGTGCGGAGTGGTGCAGGGCGTAGCGCTCAACGTGGGCGACAACGCCGCCGCCGCCGAAGTATGGTGCATGCGCGCCAAAAACCTGCCCGACTGCATCGCTGAGGATACGGTGAACAGCAGCGCCGTAATCCGCGCGTACCGGCAAGAAGCGGGCAACGACCTCAACGTGTCGTCGCAGGAGGTGTACGAAATTGCAAAGGGGGCAAGGGAGGGAAACCGCGCCGCCGCCCTGCGCTCCCTTGAGCTCCTGGGAAACTCCCTGGGCGACGCTCTCGCCAACATTCTCGCGGTGGTAGATGGCTTAGTAGTCGTGGGCGGCGGGATTGCTCAGGCGCACGACTTGTTCATGCCCCACGCCATAGCTGCCATCAACGCTACCATTGGCCGCGCCGACGGCAGCCGCGTGCCGCGCATTGAGATCACCGCATACAACGTGGAGGACGAGCTGGAGCTGGGCAAGTTCCTTAAGGGGTCGCCCAAAAAGGTAACCATCCCCGGAACCGACATAAGCGTTGACTACGACCCCGTAAAGAAAGCCGGCATCGGCGTTACCAAGCTGGGCGATCTACGCGCCATATCCATAGGGGCGTACAGCTTTGCGCTGCACCAGCTCGACAAAGCGTAGCCACCTCCACCCTACATTTTCATTGCACTCTCTTTTTTACATTCATGTACCGATACTTAGCACACTTACTGTCGCTGTTTTGCCTGCTGCTGCTGCTGGCCGGATGCAGCGCACACGCACGCCAAATGCGGCAAACACAAAAGCTCTCCCGCCAAAACGTAAAGCGGCAGGAGAGCAAATCGCTCTCGGAGGAGCTGATAGGCCCCGGAGAGGTGAGCAAAAAAGACGTCAACTACAAAAACTTGGACAAAATTCGCCACCGATGCCTGCACATCAACAAAAAAGGGGAGCGCTGCGGGCGCAAAGGGAAGAAGAAAAACGGCTACAAGTACTGCTTCTGGCACACGCCAAAGAGCAAGTATTAAGAGCTCCGCTTGATGAGCAGCCGCAAAAATGCTCAATTTTTG
The DNA here is from genome assembly GCA_031257655.1 of Prevotellaceae bacterium. Classification (GTDB taxonomy): domain Bacteria; phylum Bacteroidota; class Bacteroidia; order Bacteroidales; family UBA932; genus JAITMY01. The sequence continues at coordinate 9,051 of JAIROF010000123.1, forward strand.
CGGCTGTCCCTTAGCGGCTGTGTTATACGCAGCAAAAGCGTTTCAGCGGAAAATAGCGCTTAACTAAAATGTAATTTGCTCATTTTTAGCTGTCTGATTTTTTGCATTTAGCTTTCTTAATGGGCGATTAATTCCTAATTCTTAATTCCTAATTCCTAATTCTGCGATCTGACCCACGTTACGTTGAGGAGCCTGTCGTGGTAGTCGGTTGGGGATCGATAGTATACGTACACGCCGTAAATATTTTCCGTTTCGCTGGAGCAGGCATCAAATTTACCCATGTCGAGCGCGCCGTATTCGTCTACGTAGACGTACTTGTAGTTGTAGTATCCTTGCTTTGCGGGCAGCGACAGCTCGTAGGCGCGGCGGCGGCTGTCGTACAGCAGGACGAAATCGTTGTGCAGCTCCCACCCCGATATTTCGCCAAAGAGGTACACCTTACCCCTGAGCGGCTGCGCTGCATGGAGCGAAAAATATACGCTGGGGTAATCGCTCTGCGTGTCGCTTTCGTCGCGGTATCGCTCGTTGCGGATCACGTACCGTCCGTTGAGGTCCGGGTTGTAGAGGTACTGCTTAAACGGCTCGTCCTGCTCCAGCTGTACGCGGTAGCGGCTGTTGATGTTGGCAATTTCCCGCACGCGCAGCGTTTTGTATTCAATGCTCGAAATGTCGAAGTGGCGGTATTCGCTGCCGCCCGGGTAGAGGTTTTTGTTGTGGTGCGAGTAGTCTATGGCGCCGCTGCGGATGAAGGTAGGCGTTGGCGGAGGGATGTTCAGGAAGCGGTATCCGTTTTGCTCCACGCGCACCTTCACTTCGGTGTAGGGTTGCCCAATGGGAAACGCGGTGTGCTCCACCGCGATGTCGAGCTGCTGGGAGCAGGCGTCGTTTCCGGCAAGGGGGAGGTTGCGCACGCTCACCCGAACGCCAACGGGGGAGGTCTCTACGACCGCAAAGCTCTTTTGGAAGAGCACGGTTTCGGCGTTGTCGCCGTCGTACACCTTAAGGAGGTAGTTTCCGGAGAGCTTGAGCTGCAGCTGCGGGTTTGGGATTTCGAGCGCGTAGTGCGCGTATCCCACCAGGGTGTTGAACGATGGGTCGCGGTCGCTGAGGTATCCGTCGGGGAAGCCTTCGAGGTAGTCGGAAACAAAGAGGCTGCTCTCCTGCCAGTCGGCGTCGCACAGCACCACCTTGTAGGAGAAGTAGCGGATGCTTTCGGCGAGGTCGTCGAACGAAAGTTGCAGGCGCTCGGCCGAGCCGAGGGTAATGACGGGGTCGGTCATTTCGCTGTCGAGCTTGCGCAGCTGAACGGTTTTGATCTCCCTGTCGAAGCAGGCGTCGGCGCCCTTGCGCAGCTGGCCGGCGGAAAGGTAAGGTAGCGCTGCGGCAGCTGCGGCGAGGAGGGGAAGCGTAAGCCTTTTCATGCTAAAGCTCCCGCTTAATGGCAACAAAGCCGCTGTACTTCTGCACAACGTTGTTGTCGAGGTAAATGGTGAGGAAGTAGTAGTAGTTACCCTGCGGCAGGTTGCTACCGTCCCAGTCGTTGGCGTAACCGCACTTTTGGTACACCTTGTCGCTATAGCGGTTGAAGACCAGCAGCTCGTTGTTGGGGTAGCTGAGCAGGCCGGGTATTTCAAAGTAGTCGTTCACGCCGTCGCCGTTGGGCGTAAACATGTTCACCTTGCTGGTGAGCACATTGTTGGAGATGGCGTTGATTTTGCGCTGCAAGGTTTTGAGGGTAGCACCGCTCTCCTCCTCCTGGAGGTGGAGCGTTTTTATGATTCCTCCCGTTCGGTCTACGCGCACCGTTACGTCGAACGAAAAGCTTTCGCCGCCCGCGAGGGGAGGCACCCGGACTATCAGGCTGCGGCTGCGCAGCGTATGGCCGGCGGCGCTGCAGGCTACGAGCGCTACCCCTTTGGGCAGCGGGTCTACTACGCGCATGCTGCCGGCAGCCTCTGCGTCACGGTTGTGCACGCTCACGCTGTAGGTCAGCTCTTCGCCCTGGCGCACCTCCGCCCTGTCGGAGGTAAAAGAAAGCTCGACCTCCCCGCCAAGGGCAGCCGGCGTAAAGAAAAGCAGCAGCACAACAGCAGCAGCACCCCATTTTCTACTTTTAGGCAGCGGTGAAAAAAATAGCTCCATTACGGTAATGTAAAATGTAAAATGCAAAGCGTTATGATTATCTTTGTTGCGTAAAACAAACAGGAAAATGAAACGAAGTCCGGCACAAAAATCAGTAACAAAAATAGCTATTTTATCGCAACTACACAATAAAATATTCGGCGCTTACATTTCTTTGGTGCGTAGCCTGCGGGTGGAATCTGCCGAACTCCGGTGCAATCCGGCGGGATGCGCCGAACTCCGGCGGGCTGCCCAAAAACGACATTGGCTATACCGTAGCGGGTATATTTTGCGCATTTGGCCGCTATTGGCTGTGCCAATCTCCCGCCGCTTCTCCCGTATTGCAGTGGTATGGTGGGCGGGTGGGGTCACACAGATTGGCGGGGTGAAAGACCTAATTTAGGGAACCTCTAAAAATCCCAAACGCTGCGCTACGCTCCCTCGGCAAAATGCTCATTTACTTTAGTAAACTCCGCTTTTGCCTCAGCCGCAAGCCTTGATTTTGGGGTTTTTAGAGGTTCCCTTTACTCACTCGCGTTTATTTTTGGTGTTGGTGAGCTCGCTGCGCTCGGTGAAACCTAATTTAAATAACAAAACAACCTCAGCAGCAGAGAGGTATAGTATGAACAACAACCTCGCTACCTCATTAAAGCAAATGGTTTATAATCAGCGCAATGCTTACCACGTCATGCAATTTATGACATCATCAATTCCTTGTAGCTCATTCAAACAAAACCAGGTGGGAAACTTGCGCTAAAAAGCTTTCAAACGGTGGATAAGATATTCGACCCCATACGCAAAAAATACGTTGCGCTGACGCCGGAGGAGCAGGTGCGCCAAAAGTTTATCAGCTTTTTGCTCAGCGAGCGGCACTTTCCGGCGGGGCTTATGATGGTAGAGCACGCGCTAAAGGTAAACGGGCTGAACCGCCGCTGCGACATTGTGGCGTGCGACCGCACGGGTGCGCCGCTGCTGCTGGTGGAGTGCAAGGCTCCCGGCGTGAGCATCGGCAACGACACGTTTGCGCAGGCAGCCCGCTACAACCTGGCGCTCCGCGTGCCGTACTTAGCCATTACCAACGGGGCGTTGAGCTACTGCTGCCGCATCTGCTTCGCCAGCGGCAGCGTCGAGTTTTTGGAAGATTTCCCCAGCTACTCCGCCATTGGGTAGCGCGCGCCGCGCCGCCCGCCCCGCTACTCTGCTACTCTGCTACTCAAAGAAGCGCTTGTCGAAGTTTACCAAGTAGAGCTGCTCGGTGGCGCGGGTGAAGGCGGTGTAGAGCCAGCGTAGAAATTCGACGTTAACCATTTCGTCGGTCAGGTAGCCGTGGTCAACAAACACGGCCTTCCACTGCCCGCCCTGCGCCTTGTGGCAGGTAACGGCGTAGGCGTGCTTTACCTGCAGCGCGCCGAAAAACGGGTCTGCCTTAATCGCGGCGTACCGCTTGCTTGCGGGCGTCACGTGCGCGTAGTCTTCCTGCACCCTGGTAAACAGCTGCCGGCTCTGCTCGGCGCTCAGGGCGGCGCTCTCCATGCCTATGGTGTCGAGCATCAGGCGGCAGTCGAGCTCGGCGTTGTGGTAGTCGGTGAGCACAACGGTGGCTTCGGCAAAGCGAAATCCGTACATTTCGCGGTACCGGCGTATGCGCTGCAGCTCCACGATGTCGCCGTTGGCAATGAAGTCGACCTCCTTGCTCAGCTCGGCGTCCTGCTCCGTCCAGCGGTAGCTGTTCTTGACCACCATGAGGCGGTCGCCCGGCGTCACCTCCTCCTCTTTGCCCAGCACGGCGGCGCGAATGCCGGCGTTGTAGCGGTTGGCCTGCTTGTTGGAGCGCGTTATCACCATCACGCTATCTACGCCAAGCTTGCCGTACGCTGTGGCCAGCGTATCGACGAACTCCGCCCCCGGCAGGCGGCATACGTCCGGAAATCCGTCGAGCTGCAGGCGCGGAAATCCTTGTCCGCCGGCCTCAATGCGCTCGCGGATGCGCGTAGCGTTGTGCAAGACGCCGGAGCTTTCGGCCTGCCGCACCACCTCGCGCAGGAAGGCGTGCTCATTTTTGCCGTAGAACGAAAGGCTTTTGGCGTCGAGCGCCGGGCTTAGGGGCAGCCCCACGGGGGGCAGCTGCGCGCTGTCGCCCACCAGCACCAGCCGGCACCCCCTTCCGGTGCGGACAAAGGTGACCAAATCGTCGAGCAGGCGGCCGGAGCCGAATATCGATTGCTCTGCCGAGCTGTTGGAAATCATGGAGGCCTCGTCTACCAGAAACACCGCGTTGCTGTGCTGGTTGATGTTGAGCGAAAACTTGCCCACGCCGTCGCGCATGGCCGCCTGCCGGTAGATTTTCTTGTGGATGGTGTAGGCGGCGTGCCCCGAGTACAACGACATCACCTTGGCGGCGCGCCCCGTGGGCGCGAGCAGCACCACCTGCCGGCCAAACTCCCGGAGCGCGCGCACCAGCGCCGCCACCACCGTAGTCTTGCCTGTCCCAGCGTAGCCGTTGAGGACAAACAGCGCTTCGTCGTTCGGCTCCACCAGAAAAGCGCCGAGGCTGCCGAGCAGCGCCTGCTGGTCGGCCGTAGGGGTAAAGCTCATGTGCGAGGCAATGCGCCGGGAAATGTGGTGGCTGAGCATACAAGTTGTTCAATTTTTATGGCAGCAAGTCCTTTGCCTGTACAGGAAACTTTTGTACAAGCCATTTCAGCACGTCCAGCTGGTCTTTTGCAGGCGCTCGCCTGACCTGTGCAATCAGCTTGACGGCATCGGGTCTGTTTAGCGTTAAGTTCGACGCGCCCTCGTTGCATACGGAGCAGATTGCCCGCAAATTGCCCGGCTCGTCGGTACCCCCCATTGATTTGTCGATGATGTGTCCTATGTGCAGGCGTACAGTCTTTGTTGCATCATAAATATCCCGTTCACCAGCAACGCATCCGCACATATAACAAGCAAAATCGTTACTATTTAGTATATTATCTTGAATGTTTTTTGGTATATCCGCGTCAAAAGATGGAAGTGGCTTATCTGTTTCTAAAAGATATTCATCAGAATTTAAATCGCTTCTGTCGTGGTGAGTTAAAATTTGGTATCCTTCTTCATTTCGCAACGCCCTGACATGCATTGCCCACCCCAATGTTCCACCAGCAACCTCCTGTAATTCGCCAGAATTCATTACGCAGCCAAGATTCTCCAAAAAATGTGCTCGTAAGTTTGCTCGTATATTCATCTCTTTTTTTGTCATAAATCGCTATAATCATGTAAATTTCTTCATTTTTATTATCGCTCTATTCTATGAAACACATGGTTCCTATGGTAAGCAAGAAATAATTGTTCAGGGGCAAACCGTTCTGGTAAATTAATGAATTTTCCCTCATATTGTTTGAACAAGTGCTTTACAATTTTATTTTCAGCACAATCATATATCTGCCTATCAAATACAATTCGATATTGTTCATCTATAGTCATCAGACCCGCATCAAATGCTCTATCGTATAGTGGACTTAGGCAAAGTCCATTGCGAGGATTAGTACGCTCAGTTTTCAGGTCGCTATCTTTCCATGGCTTGATATGGCTGGCTACAAGCAATGCATCATGACGCAATCCTGTTATGCAACATTGATGATTGTAAGCAGATAAAACAGCTTCACGAAAAAACCGCTGTCCAATACGAGTATTCAACATCTGTTTTTTTACAGAACCAAAAGGTAATTCCACCTCTTTTTCCCATGTAGGACTTGCCAGTAGAGTATCTTTTTTGTTTTTATTTAATCGAACATATTGTTTGCGATATTGTTCTAGTAATTGTTCACAAATGACGGCGAAATTTTCCCAGTCACCATTGATTTCAGTAAAAATTGTCCTATCCAATTTTGCGACACGGGTAAATCCTTTTACTCGTTTTGACTCTACAGGGTCAAACTGTACATAATTACAACAGCGCATAGAAATTGCAGATGGTGTACGCCCAAGTAAACGTGCCAACTCTTTAACCTCCGGCGTTGTTTGTCTCAGCTTAGCATAAGGTAACTTGCAATAAAGGTTGATAGTTAATAACACTTCTTCGCGTGTCCATAGACGGTCAGCCATAATTTTCAATTTTTAGAACTAATGGTCAAGTTGTTTACATATTTACTTAGTGTCTGTCCGAAAACTCGCAATAAATTAAATATCAATACAATCTCATTCATTTATTTTCATCGAATATTTTGTATTCACTGTCGAATAAAATGTACTTATTTTGAATTTATGCAGGTAAAATTATATCCGTAATTTCTTGTTAGTTAAGTGTTTAAATAATTCAAACCACAAAGGTTACAAAGAAATTCACGAAGATCATAAACTTTGTCATCTGCAAAAGATTCAAGTTGCTTTTTTCATACAAATAACTATGTATTAGAATATTATGAGTTTTCGGACAGATACTGCTTATGGACAATTTTACGGTATTCATCAAATATCTTGGTCGAGCAGGCCGCGTACATTTTCGAGCAAAACAGCTTTGGGGTTGCACTCCCTGATGAGACGGATAGCTTCCGGAAACAAATCGCGGTCATCCAATTGCCCCAGCTGTTTTCCCGCTACCGAAAACGGCGGACAGGGAACGCCTCCTGCAAGCAAATCTACTTCATCCCTGTATGGCGTAGCGTCAAAATGCCGCACGTCGCCCTCCAGTACCCTCCATTGCGGGCGATTCATCCTTAAAGTTCTGCAGGCAACATTTTCAATTTCTACTAATGCAATGTGCTCAAAGCCGGCCTGCTCAAGCCCTAAAGCTTGACCGCCTGCTCCGGCACAAATCTCTATTGATTTAAATTTACGCATAAACAAAATATTAACGCTATTGCCTTGGAAATCATCCTTGCAAAGATAGCGTTTTTGCATGTATATTGGACGAAACCGGAGAAAAATTTTTAGAAGAATGCTTTGGCTCATTACCTCCGGAGATGCACCGCCAAAAACTTTACGTCAAAAGTCGGGGAGAACAAAACTTTTTCACTACTTTTGCAGGAATAAACGTAAAAATGACATGTACACGCCATTTGTAGCCACAGACAGCGCTTTTGACGCCCAAAGCAGCGGCGGCTTACACCTGTCCATTCAGAGCGATTTGAGTGGACTTTGTTTTTGTGTGCTCGATTTGGACAGGCAGCGGTACGTTAGCTTTCAGTCTGTCCCCTACGCCAAGCCCATAGCCGACTACAACGACGTGAAGCCGGCGCTGGGCGCGCTGCTCGCCGGCGAGCCGCTGCTCAACGCCAAGTTTAGCAGCGTATCGTGCCTGTACGTATCGCGGTACGCAACGGTCATTCCGGCGGCGCTGCTTGACCGCAGCCTGCTGAAATCGTTTTTGGAGCTCAACAACCCCATCAACGAGCTCGACGAAGTGCACAGCAGCCTCATTCCTTCGCTGGACGCCGCAGTGGCGTTTGCCATACCCAGCCCGTTTGCCTCCACGCTGCTGGAAAAGTACGGAAAGGTGAAGTTTTGCCACCAGTGCGTACCCATGCTTAAGTACCTGAAGGAGCACGCCGAAATGTACGATTCGGACAACCTGTTTGCCGTGAACATCAACAGCGACTTTGCCGACGTTGCCCTCTACGCCGGGGGTGCGCTCAAAATCTACAACACCTTTACGCTGCATGCGCCCGAGGATTTGATATACTTCATGCTGGCCATTGCGCGCCGGCAGCGCATTCCGGAGAAAAAGATAAGCGTGCTCCTTGCGGGGGAGATGGAGCAGTACATCGAAGATTTTGCGCCCCTGTTTCACGCGCTCATCCCCGCCATGCCGCACACGCAGATGACCTTTTCCTACGCGCTGAGCAGCGTTGCCGGCTACCACTTCACCCACCTCTTTTCGCTCTACGAATGCGCATAGTGAGCGGCCTTCACCGGGGGCGATGCATACTTCCGCCCAAGGGGTTCGGCGCGCGGCCAACCACCGATTTTGCCAAGGAGGCGCTCTTCAACATCCTTTCGGCGCGCTTCGACGTGGAGAGCATCTGCGCGCTCGACCTGTTTTCCGGCGCCGGCAGCATCAGCTACGAGTTTGCCTCGCGCGGGTGCCGCAGCGTGGATAGCGTGGAGGTCGACTTCCGCCGCCACGCCTTCATTAAGCACACGGCGCAGGCGCTACAGCTGCGGCAAATGCGCTGCCTGCGCTGCGACGCCTTCGCCTTTCTTGCCTCCTGCGCCGCCACCTACGACGTCATCTTTGCCGACCCGCCCTTCGACATGGAGGGCGCCGAGCGGATTGTGGCGCTGGTTTTTGGGCGGCAGCTGCTCGCGCCCGGCGGATGGCTCATTGTGGAGCACTCCCGGAGCAGAGATTTTTCGGCGCACGCCTGCTTTAAAGAAAGACGAACCTACGGGAGCGTAAACTTCAGCATCTTCCGGCAAACGGCAGAAAAAAAGTAGCCAAAAATTTGCAGATACAAAAAAAAACGCTACTTTTGTAGCCTCAAAAAATTGGTGCGGTAGTTCAGCTGGTTAGAATACGTGCCTGTCACGCACGGGGTCGCGAGTTCGAGTCTCGTCCGCACCGCCAAAGCCGGGTAACAAATGAAAATTTGTTGCCCGTTTTTTGTTTCTGCACGGCAAAATTTGCTATTTTTGCCGAACATTTTTCACCCGCAAACACCAAACACAACAGATGAAAGTAGCGATTGTAGGCGCAAGCGGCGCCGTGGGGCAAGAGTTTTTGAAGCTGCTGGCGCAGCGCAATTTTCCGGTAGACGAGCTGGCGCTATTCGGCTCAGCCCGCAGCGCAGGGCGCACCTACCCGTTCAAAGGGGAGGAGATTGCCGTAAGAGAGCTCCGGCACAACGACGATTTTAAGGGAGTAGACGTGGCGTTTACCTCGGCGGGAGGCAGCACCTCCAAGGAGTTTGCGGAAACCATCACGCGGCACGGCGCCGTGATGATAGACAACTCCAGCGCCTTCCGCATGGATAGCGACGTGCCGCTGGTGGTTCCGGAGGTTAACGCCGCAGACAGCCAAAACCGCCCGCGCAACATCATTGCCAACCCCAACTGCTCTACCATCATCATGGTGGTAGCGCTTAAGGCCATAGAAAACCTGTCGCACATCCGGCGCGTGCACGTGGCCACCTACCAAAGCGCCAGCGGGGCAGGCGCAGCCGCTATTGCCGAGCTCGAAACCCAGCTGCGCCAAACGCTCGGCGGAGAGACGCCGGACGTCGAAAAGTTCAAGTACCCGCTGGCGTTTAACCTCATCCCGCAAATAGACGTGTTTGCCGACAACGGCTACACCAAAGAGGAGCTGAAAATGCACAACGAAACGCGCAAAATCATGCACAGCAACGTAGAGGTGATAGCCACCTGCGTTCGCGTTCCGGTGCTGCGCGCGCACAGCGAGGCGGTATGGCTGGAAACGGAGGAGCCGCTTTCGGTAGAGGAGGTGCGCACCGCCCTGAGCAGCGCCCCGGGCGTGACGCTCGCCGACGATCCGAAGTGCAGCAAGTACCCCATGCCGCTGTTCGTTGCCAACGAGGACGACGTTTACGCAGGCCGCATCCGCAAAGACCTGGCCAACCCAAACGGAGTAAGCCTCTGGCTCGTGGGCGACCAAATCCGCAAGGGCGCGGCGCTAAACGCCGTGCAGATTGCAGAATACTTGATGCAAAATGCCTAACCCATCGGTCGAGAGCTGCGCTTTATTTTTTAGCACGGTAGATGACGCAGACTTTTATGATTTGCACAGATTTTAGCCCTGGTAACGTCATAAATTGCACGAGATAGTAAGTACTACGCTGATTATAAATCATTTACATTAATGAGGCTAATGAGGTTGTTATTTCTACTATATCTCCCTGCTACTGAGGTTGTTTTGCTGTTAAACCGAGCGTAGCGAGCTCACGAACACCAAAAATAAGCACGAGTGAGCAGCTCATGCTACGCATATAGCTGTCTGAACGCTGATTTTTTTTGATTTGAATGATTGCTACGATTGATGGCGCATGGGTGCGACGCATAGCGCTGTAGAGACGCACGGCGTGCGCCTCACTGCGCATAGCGCCATTTTGTCGCGAGACGCACGCGAGACGCACGCGAGACGCACGCCGTGCGTCTCTACAGCTGCGTAATAATGAGAACTTAATTTTCATAGCACCTCAAAAAAAGCATTAGCCAAATTTTCAATTCCCTACATTCAACCCATCCGGCGTTCTGATTTCGGCGTAAGCCCTCCGTGCCCCTCTGTGAAACCTCCGTGCCCCTCTGTGTTAGTATTGCACAGCGGTGTACGGAGG
>JAIROF010000134.1 GCA_031257655.1 Prevotellaceae bacterium
AAAAAAACTACGAATTATGAATGGTATTTCTCCGCTCAACGTCAACGCGCACCTGCACACGCCCTACTCGTTCAGCGCCTTCGACACGCTGACGGACGCGCTGGACAGGGCAAAAAAGGAGGGTGTTGCGGTAGTCGGCATCAACGATTTTTACTCCACGAGCGGCTACTCGGAGTGGAGCGCGGAGTGCTTCCGGCGCGCGCTCTACCCGCTGTTCAACATCGAATTTATTTCGCTGCAAAAGGAGGATATGGCGGCGGGCGTTCGCGTCAACGACCCCAGCAACCCCGGGCGGACGTACCTGAGCGGAAAAGGCCTGGCGCACCCCGCCGGCTTTCCCAGCCCCGTTGCGGAAGAGCTGGCGGCAATGCGCGAAGCATCGAACGCTCACGTAGCAAAAATGTGCGGCAAGCTGAACGCCCTCCTGTCAAGCGCCAGCGCGGGCTTCCTGCTCGACTTTGCCGCCATCAGGCAGGAGCTCACCAAGGGGAGCATCCGCGAGCGGCATCTGGCAAAGGCGCTGCGGCTGGAGGCCTACAAAAAGTACAGGAGCCGGGAGGAAATCGTCGGCTTCTTTGAAGCCCTGTTTGGCGGGAAAAAGCTGCAAGCCGACGTGGACAATCCGGCAGCGGTAGAAAATGAGGTGCGCGGAAACCTTCTAAAGGCGGGCGGGGCAGCCTTTGTGCCGGAGGACCCAAAGGCCTTCCTGCCGCTGGAGAGCGTATGCCGCATTATCCTGACGGCAGGCGGCATCCCCACCTACCCTTTCCTTGCGGACGACGCCAAGGGCGGATTCACCGACTTTGAGCAAGACGTCGCAAAAGCCGCCGACGTGCTAAGGCAGCGCAACATCCACTCGGTAGAGTTCATCACCACGCGCAACTCCATGGAGGTGCTTGAGCAGTACGCCGGCTACCTGCACGAGCAGGGCTTTGTGGTAACGTTTGGCAGCGAGCACAACACGCCCGCCATGGAGCCGGTGAAGCTGTCGGCGCGCGGCGGAAAGCCGCTTTCGCCGGCGCTCGTGGAGATAGGCTACGCCGGCGCCTGCGTGGTAGCCGCGCACCAGGAGGCGCTGCTAAACAGGCGGCAGGGCTACCTCGACGCGCACGGCAAAGCCGACGTTGCCAACCGCGACGAGTACATCAAAACCGGCGACGAGATTATAAAATCCGCCGTAAATAGGAGGTGAATTTAACGTTTTGGCGCATGAAACGGAGCATTAAAAAGGGGGCGTATAGCATAGCCATTATTTTATTGATGGCAGCATCGCCCTTTTCTACTTCTGCATCGCTTAAGGTGACTGTGAAAAAGAACAAAAAAGGGTTTTACTGTGTTCAAAAAACGAAAATGCATTTCGACGAATCTACCGGTGAATTTATTGTTGATTCAAAATACTATGCCCCGCTACCTTATAAAATTGTAAAAAAGGACACTATTTACGACATCACAGAGTATCGCGTGCCGGGTACGGGCACTTATTTTTTTCTTCCCGATGGAACGCCAGTAGGGTTAAATGATTGGAAAATTACCTATACAGAATCAGAGGCTTTTAAAGCGGCCGAAAAGAATGCTGCCTTAGAGGATGAATTGGAAATGATGCGCCGCCAACTACAAGATACGGAAAGAGCAAGAAAAAAAGAAGAAGAAAGACGTAAAAAAGCCGAAAAACGGCGAGTATTATGAATAAGGTATTTAGCTTTCGAAAATTATTTGATTTTCTGATTGTCAATATTGTACAACGATTGCGCGTTTGTAAATCAGTAAAAAACAGCCGTTTTGTTCGCAGGCTGCATGAATTTTATTTGTTTGCGTACCTTATGCAAGATTCAAGGTGAGAAATAGAAAATCTATCTTTTTAGACCTCACCCCCAGCCCCTCTCCAAAGGAGAGGGGAGCAGGAGCTCGAACTTCGGCGCAAGCCACCCCTCTCCTTTGGAGAGTGGCTGGGGGTGAGGTCTTACAGAATAATACAACACAAAATCGCTGATTTTTGGGAACCTCTAAAAACCCCAAACTCTGCGTTATGCTCCCTCAGCAAAATGCTCATTTACTTTAGTAAACTCCGCGTTTGCTTCAGTCGCAAGCCTTGATTTTGGGGTTTTTAGAGGTTCCCTTGATTGATAAAAATATAATTATTGTAAAATGATAACAATCAACAAGTTAAACAATTTTCAAAAGTTGAATAATTCCTAATTCTTAATTCTTAATTCCTAATTCTAAAAATCATGCATGTTCTACAAGACCTCGTCCAGATATCCCAATTTTACGGCAGCGACAGCCGTTACGTGATTGCCGGTGGCGGCAACACCTCGTACAAAAACGGCGAAAAGCTCTGGGTCAAAGCCAGCGGCTACAGCCTTGCCGGCATCACGGAGGATGGCTTTGCCGTGCTCGACCGCAGCAAGCTGAGCGTCATTTCGGAAAAAAGCTACCCTGCCGACCCAGCCCTGCGCGAGGAGGAGGTGAAGAACGATTTGGCGGCGGCGTGCATCACCACCGACCGCCGTCCGAGCGTGGAGACCTCCATGCACAACGCCATAAGCGCCAGCTTTGTGGTGCACCTTCACCCCACGCTGGTCAACGCCCTGATGTGCTCGCAGCGCGCCGAAAAGACAACCGCAGAAATACTCGGCAGCAAAGCGCTCTACATCCCCTACATCGACCCGGGGTACGTGCTTTTCAAAGAGGTAGAAACCCGCATCCGGCGCTACAAGGCGGCGCACGGCGTGGAGCCCGAAGCCATTCTGCTGCAAAATCACGGCATCTTTGTAGGCGCAGATACCACCGAAAAGGTGAAAGCCGTGTACGACGAAGTGCTGGGAAAAATTGAGGCCGCCATTGCAGCGCCCCTGCCGCCGG
>JAIROF010000211.1 GCA_031257655.1 Prevotellaceae bacterium
CAAAACAACCTCAGTAGCAGAGAGATATAATAGAAATAACAACCTCATTAACCTCATTAATGTAAATGATTTATAATCAGCATAATACTTGCCGTATCATACAATTTATGACATCACCATCTTTTCATAGCACCTCAAAAAAAGAATTAGCCCGGAGAATAGGCGCAATCCCTTTGCGCACCGCTGTGCAATGCAGGGCGAAGGCCTATTTTTCGGTAGCGTCCGCTATCTATTGATATGAACTTCAATTGGCAAATGATCAAACAGGTATCAATTTTACCGAAAGATTGCAAATGCTTAACAATCAACAAAATACGTTTTTGCATTAATAAATAAGGACATCATCCAAAAAAAGAATTAGCCAAAATTTTCGCAGATTTTGCTTGCGCCCAAAAAATATGCTATTGCGCTGATTTTTATTCATTTATGAATTATATCAATCAAACATGGACACTACCTATTTTTCGAGGTCGCCCTCTTCAGCAGTCCAGGTCAAAGGAGAGGGGCAAAAGATCGGCTACGCTGTGCGCCACTTCCGTAAGCACTTCACCGTACATGATAACGCGCACGGGCAGGTGTCCTCTCTTTTCGCATTCGAGCATCACCTGCCTGCATGCTCCGCAGGGGTATGGCGGACGCGGCGCGGGCTGCCCGCAGCGCTGCGCCGCTATGGCAATGGCCTTTACGGCGGCGTGCGGATGCCTTGCCCCTGCGTAAAAGAGGGCGGTACGCTCGGCGCACAGCCCCGAAGGGTAGGCGGCATTCTCCTGATTGCCGGCCGCCACCACCTCTCCGTTGTCCAGCAAAACCGCCGCCCCCACCTGAAATCGGGAGTACGGCGCATACGCAGCGTCGGAGGCCTGCTGCGCCTGGCGCACAAGCATCCTGTCTTCGGCCGGCAGCGCTGCCAAGCTGCTGTAAACTTCAACCGATATGCTAATATTTCTGATTTGCATAGATATTTAAAATCAATAAAGTAGATCAAGTACCTCAAAGAAGCTAAAAACTAAAAACTAAAAACTAAAAGTTGCTGGCGCCGGAAAGTCGCCGTATCGTATGTACACCAGCCATCCCTCCGTTCTTCCATTCCGTGCGGCGAAATATGTAGCCGACAGAAGCCTAATTCGTGCAATTCGTGGACAAAAAAATTCGTGCTAATTCGTGCTAATTCGTGGACAAAAAAAATCAGCGGAATTTGCAATGTCGACCGAAGCCGACCGAAGCCGACCGAAGCCAACCGAAGCCTAATTCGTGGACAAAAAAATTCGTGCTAATTCGTGCTAATTCGTGCAATTCGTGGACAAAAAAATTCGTGCTAATTCGTGCAATTCGTGGACAAAAAAAATCGTGCTAATTCGTGCAATTCGTGGACAAAAAAACGTGCAATTCGTGGACAAAAAAAATCGCCCAATTCGTGGACAAAAAAAAAACGGCGGAGAATAGGCGTAAGCCCTTTGCGCACCGCTGTGCGATCCATCGTTTTTGCAAAGTTAAACAAAAATCATGGCTGTGAGCTTTCCCAGCCGAGTAAATAAAGCTAACTTTGCCGCCTGTTAACGCGCCATGATTCGTTTTACTTTTTCCTTCCATACCATGCACGCCTCTCGCCTCAAGGTACTGCTCATGCTGGGTGCACTTGCGCTGGGCATGTTTGCAGGGGTGTCGAGCTACCTTTACGTGGAGTTTTTTAGGCCCAACGTCAACGCGCCTGCAGAGGGGCGGCTGCTTTACATTCCTACCGGCGCTACGGGGGAGGAGGTGCTGGGCAGCATCATCAAAAGCCGCATGGTAAAAAACCCCGGCGCCTTTGCGCGCGCCGCAAGGAGGCTGGAGTATGGCGGCAAAATATACGCCGGGTGCTACCGGCTTACGCCGGATATGGGCAACAAAAGGCTGATTCGCATGCTGGCGTCGGGTGCGCAAACGCCCGTAGCGGTAACCTTTCAGAGCGCGCGCACGCGCCAGCGGCTTGCCGGCGCCATTGCGCGGCAGGTGGAGCTGGATTCCGCGTCGCTGCTGCAGGCCATGACGGACGAGGCGCGGGCCAACAGCTTCGGCTTTACCGCAGAAAACTTCACGGCAATGTTCATCCCCAACACCTACGAATTTTACTGGAACGTAAGCGTAGACGACTTCCTGAAGCGGATGCACCGGGAGTGGGAGCGCTTTTGGCAGTCCAACGGTCGCGACGGCAAGCTCAATCGCTTAGGCCTGTCGCGCGTAGAAGCGGTTATCCTGGCGTCCATCGTTGCCGAGGAGACGCAAAAGGTAGAGGAAATGCCGACGATTGCCGGCGTTTACGTCAACCGGCTTCGGCGTCACGTTGCGCTGCAGGCCGACCCAACGGTGCGCTACGCCATGGGCAACTTTTCCACCCGCCGCGTTCTGTACGCCCACACCCAAATACAATCGCCCTACAACACCTACCGGCGGCAAGGCCTTCCGCCCGGCCCCATCTGCACGCCACCACCGGCAGCAGTCGACGCCGTGCTCAGCTACGAAGAGCACAGCTACATGTTTTTTTGCGCCAAGGCCGATTTTTCGGGCTACCACGCCTTCTCCCAAACCTTTTCGCAGCACGTAACCCACGCCAACGCCTACCAGCGAGCGCTCAACAAAATGCGGGTGTTCCGGTAGGCGCCACTTTGCCGCTATTCCGCGCGCTACACCAGGTCGACGCTCAGCCCGTCGTAGGCCAGCTGCACGCCGCCGGGGAGGGAGGGTTGCAGGTCGGCGTAGCGGCCCAGGCGATGCGAAGCGTGCGTGAGGTAGGCGGCGGCGGGCTTTAGCTCTGCTATGAGGCGCAAAGCCGCGTCAAGCGTAAAGTGCGAGGGGTGGGGCTCGCGCTGCAGCGCATTTACCACCAGCACTTCACACCCCGCAAGCAGCCGCTTCGATTCCCGGCTCACAAAGTTGGCGTCGGTAATGTAGGCCATGCCGCCTACGCGAAATCCCACGACCGGGAGGCGCGCGTGCATAGCCCTCACGGGCGTTACGCGCACCCCCTTCACCTCAAACGGACGGTCGGCGCAAATGGCTACCAGCTCAATCTCCGGCGATCCCGGATACTTATTTTCGTCAAATGCGTAGGCAAACACCGCCTGCACGTGGCGCAGCACGCGCTCTTCGGCGTAGAGGGGCATGGGGCGGCGCATAAAGTAGTTGAAGGCCCGCACATCGTCCAGCCCGCCAATATGGTCGGTGTGCTCGTGCGTCAGCAGGATGGCGTCTAATCGCTTCACGCTTTCGCGCAGCATCTGCGCGCGAAAGTCGGGGCCGGCGTCAATCGCCAGCGTCACGCCGCTCACCTCAAGCAGGGCGGACGTTCGCAGGCGCTTGTCGCGCGGGTCGGCGGAGCAGCACGTGCGGCACCCGCAGCCTATCATGGGAATGCCCTGAGAGGTGCCGGTTCCAAGAAATGTAAGCTTCATTTACACGAAAATAATGAGTTGATGCCTGCAAAGGTACAATAAATTGAGAATTGAGAATTGAAAATTGAAAATTGAGAATTGGGAATTGAGAATTGAAGACGGTAGATGCGCAGCGTTCTGCGATTTATAGGGCTGAAAGCCCGCCCCGCCCAGCATTAGCGTAGGGCAACGCCCTACGAATGAGAACGCCCCGCCCACCTTTCGGGGCGAAGCCCCAATAGCCATAATCGCTAATGCCCCGCCCGGCGTAGCGTCCGCGCTACGCCGCTATTGTCTGAACTCGGATTTTACGGGATTTATGGGATTAAGATGATTGTCTGAACTCGGATTTTACGGGATTTATAGGATTAAGATGATTGTCTGAACTCGGATTTTACGGGATTGATGGGATTAAGATGATTGTCTGAACTCGGATTTTACGGGATTGATGGAATTAAGCGGACAGGCAGCGACCACCGCGCCGCCCTGCCTGCAAAGGCAGGACAGCCATAACCGCAGGTCAACGACCTGCGGACAGGCAGCGACCACCGCGCCGCCCTGCCTGCAAAGGCAGGACAGACAGTTAGGAAACGAAGAGGGAGGCAAACCCCGCCCCTACACGGCAATTCTCAATTCTCAATTCTCAATTCTCAATTCTCAATTTCTATCGTCCTACCGCTATTTTAAACAGCATTCTTCCGGTCTTTCCTTCAACGATGAGGTAGTAAACGCCCGGGAGGGTTGGCATGGTCAGCCCCCGGTAGAGCTCGGAGAGGTCTCCGGTGGCTACGGGATTTCCCTGTATATCCATCAGGCAGAAGGATGTGTAGCCCTCCCTGAGGTGAGCCTTATCAAGAAAATCTTCCTTAAAGTGAACAACGCTACCGCCTACCACGGGGTTGGGGTAAAGCGGCATTCCCAATGCCTGTGTCCACGTGCTGTTCACGTCAGGTATATAGGGGCAGGTTGAGAGGGGGGTTGTTTTGCCGGTTTCCAGGAGCAGCACGCGCAAGGTATCGGTGAGCATCTCGGCTTCGAAGGCGTAGGTAAATCCGTTGGCTATAGTGATCCAGACGCCGCTTACCTTGTGCTGCCAGGTTGCCTGCTGGAAGTAGAATCCGCCGTTGCTTTCGGGGTTGTTTACGACCATCATCAGCCCACCGTTAAACTGAATTTTGACGATGCTGTCGAACACGAAGCGCTTTTCCAGCCTCAGCGTGTACTGCTGCACCTCTGGGGTGTAGGGCGAGGTGAGGGTGATGAGGGTGTCTACCAGGAATGGTCGGCTGACGTCAACGGACAGCGAATCGCCTGGGATGCTGCTGATGGCGTATTCGGGCGACTTGGTGAAGGATACGTTGAGCGCTTGCAGGTCGTCGCCGCAGGGCACGATGTAGTGGATAGCGTCGTTGGCTATGGTCTGCTCCACGCCGTTGACGAGCACGCTTGCCAGGGTAAGGGGCACGGGCGTCCACAGCGCGTAGAGGGTGGTATCGGCGGTTATCGGGTCGTATGCGAAGTCCCATGCGGGCGCGGGGGGCGCCGTGTCGCTGCTCCAGCCGGCAAAGTCGTAGCCGATGCGGGTGGGGGCAGCAGGCTGCGACGCCGTACCGCCGTCTTCCGCTACCTGCGGGTCTATGGGGCTGCCGCCTCGGCTGTCGAAGGTAACGGTGTATACCGTTTTGCTGCTTTCGATCCAGCGCGCGTAGAGCGTCAGGCTGTCGGTTACCACGTCGGTGGGGAAGTTCCAGGGGAGGCTTAGCGCGCTGTCCCTGTACCAGCCGCCAAAGAGGTAGCCGGCTTTTTCGGGGTTGTCGGGGCGCACCGCCGTGCTATCTGCCGGCACGAGCTGCCGGGCGACGAGGGTGCCACCGCTTGCGTCAAAGGTGACGGCAAAGGTTTTGAGCGCCCACCTTGCGTAGAGGGTGGTGTCGCGCGCTATCGCGTCGGCGCCAAAAATCCACGGGTCGGCAAAGGTAGCGCTGTCCTTGTACCATCCGTCGAAGACGTATCCGGGCTTGTCGGGGTTGGCGGGTTGGGCAGCGGTATCGCCTTCGGCTACCGTTTGCGGCTCAACGCTGCTGCCGCCGTTGGCGTCAAAGGTTACGGTAAAGGTGGGCTTGAGGCTCCACTTTGCGTAGAGGGTCCGGCTGCCGGTGCTGCCCTGCGGAATGAGGGTTACCGCGCTGCCGCTGTAGCTTTGGTCGCTGTACCAGCCGCCAAATGCGTAGCCGGCTCTTGCTGGGGCTTGCAGGGTGATGGTATCGCTCTCCACGGTGTACGCTGTGGGGTTTTCGGCGCTGTTGCTGCCGCCGTAGAGCACGTAGGCAATGGCGTACGGCGTGGGCGTCCAGCTTGCGTAGAGGGTTTTGTTTCCGGTGCTGCCCTGCGGGATGGAGGCTATCGGGCTTCCGCTGTGGCTATGGCTGCTGTACCAGCCGCCAAAGGTGTATCCGTCCCGCGTGGGGGCTTGCAGCGCTATGTCGCCGCTCTCTATGGAGTATTCGGCGGGGTTGTCGGCGCTGTTGGCGCCGCCGTTGAGCACGTAGGCAATGGCGTATGGCGTAGGCGTCCACTTTGCGTAGAGGGTACGGCTGCCGGTGCTGCCCTGCGGAATGATGGCAATGGCGCTGCCGGCGAAGCTTTGGTCTTCGTACCAGCCGTCGAATGCGTAGGCGACTCTTGCGGGGGCTTGCAGGGTGATGGTATCGCTGTTGATGGCGTAGGCGGCGGGGTTGGCGGCGCTGTTGCTTCCGCCGCCCAGCACGTAGGTAATGGTGTACGAGGCCAGCGTCCACTTTGCGTAGAGCGTCCGGTTGCCGGTGCTTCCTTTGGGAATGATGCCGATGGCGCTGCCGCCGTAGCTTTCGTCGCCGTACCAGCCGCCGAATGCGTAGCCGGGTTTGGCGGGGGCTTGGAGGGTGATGGTATCGCTCTCCACGGTGTAAGCGGCGGGGTTGGCGGCGCTGTTGCTGCCGCCGCCCAGCACGTAGGCGATGGCGTACTGTATGGGCGTCCACTTTGCGTAGAGCATCCTGGCGCCGGTGCTGCCCTGGGGAAT
>JAIROF010000235.1 GCA_031257655.1 Prevotellaceae bacterium
AAATCAATAAGGTTAATGAGGTTGTTATTTCTACTATATCTCTCTGCTACTGAGGTTGTTTTGTTATTAAAATTAGGTATAAATTAGGTTTTTCACTCCCTACAATTTATGACACTACCGACAAATTCTCAATTCTCAATTCTCAATTCTTAATTCTTAATTCCATGTCAATCAGGTTTTTGTTCGGTATGCAGCGGCAACCTCCCCCTTGCTTACCTTTAGGAGTTTTGATTTGAGGAGGTGCTTACGAATGGAGGGGAGCTTATCAACGAACAGCCGTCCTTCGAGGTGGTCGTATTCGTGCTGAATAACGCGGGCACGGATTCCGTCAAACCATTCGTCATGCTCAACAAAATGTTCGTCGCAGTATCGCAGGTGCACACGCGCGAGGCGCTTCACGTCTTCGTGTACTTTGGGGATGCTCAGGCAGCCTTCTTCGTATGCCCACAGGTCGCCCTCCTCCTCCAGGACGTGTGCGTTGACAAATACCTTTTTAAATCCTTTTCCGTCGGGGTATTTTCCCGACAGGCAGTCGGCGTCAACCACAAAGAGGCGGATATTCACCCCCACCTGCGGGGCAGCCAGCCCCACGCCATCTGCGTGGTAGAGGGTTTCCCAGAGGTCGGACAGCAGCTGCTTAAGGTTGGGGTAGCCTGGGGTGATAGGCTCCGCCTGCCTGCGCAACGTAGAGGAGCCGTAAAGGTAAATCGGTAGTAGCATTTTTTGTTTCCTATTTTCTATTTAAAATTGAGGGGGGGATACTCTATTCATTCTGCATTCTGCATTCTGCATTCTGCATTTTGCATTCTGCTTAAGGGCGGGCAACCCCCGCCCCTACGTCCAGCTGGTGCCCCATTTTTTGTGCTTTTGTTTGCAGGTATCGTTGGTTGTGGACGTTTGGCTTTATCAGCATTGGTACCGTCTCTACGACCTTAATATCGTATCCTTCGAGGCCTTTTCGCTTGAGGGGGTTGTTGGAGATGAGCCTCATTTTGCGCACGCCCAGCGCGTGGAGCATGCTCGCACCCACACCGTAGTCGCGTTCGTCGGCGCCAAATCCCATGGCGAGGTTTGCTTCGACCGTATCCAGCCCCTGCTCCTGAAGCTTGTAGGCGTGAATTTTGTTGAACAGGCCAATTCCGCGTCCCTCCTGGTTGAGGTATACAATCACGCCCCGTCCTTCCCGTTCCACCATTCTCATAGCCTCGTGCAGCTGAGCGCCGCAGTCGCAGCGGCACGATCCGAGGATGTCGCCGGTGGCGCACGAGGAGTGCACCCGCACCAGCACCGGCTCGTCGCGCTCCCACTCCCCCTTAACCAGCGCCATGTGCTCCATGCCGTTGGAGGTTTGGCGGAAGACAACGAGGTCAAAGGCGCCCCATTCGGTGGGGAGGCTAACGCGGTCGCCGCGCTCCACGATGCTGTCGGTTTTGAGGCGGTAGGCAATCATGTCGCTGATGGAGATTATTTTCAGGTCGAACTTTTGGGCAATTTTTTCCAGCTGAGGCAGCCGGGCCATCGTCCCGTCCGGGTTCATCACCTCAATGAGGACGCCTACGGGTTGGAGGCCGGCCAAGCGCGTAAGGTCTACCGCTGCTTCGGTGTGACCTGCCCGCCGCAGCACGCCCTTTTCCCGCGCCCGCAGGGGGTTGATGTGCCCCGGCCGGCCAAAGTTTTCCGGCTTCATCGCGGGGTCGGCTAAGGCGCGGATGGTGGCGGCGCGGTCGTGCGTCGATACGCCGGTGGTGCAGCCGTGCCCAAGCAAATCGACGGTTACCGTGAAGGGCGTTTCGTGCGCCGAGGTGTTGCGCATCACCTGCATATCCAGCTCCAGCGCGCGGCAGCGCTCCTCCGTGAGGGGAACGCATATCACCCCGCGGCCTTCGTGGAGCATAAAGTTCACCTTTTCGGGCGTAATAAGCTCTGCTGCGGCGATGAGGTCGCCCTCATTTTCGCGGTCTTCGTCATCTACAACAATCACAAATTTTCCATGACGGATGTCCTCTACGGCTTCTTCTACGGTGTTCAACATGGCTGCAACCCTTACGTTACGTACAAATTATTCTGCAAAAAAAAAATCTTCAAAAGCGCATTGCGCACGCAAAATTACATGAAAAGGCGCAGCTTTCCAAAGCGTGTGAATAAAAATTGGGGGGGGGCGCGCGGCCTTATCGGCTTTAGCGCAGGGGGCGGCAGGGAGCGCAGCAGCAGCGCACAAATGACGCGGATTTTTATGGTTTTCACAGATTTTGGCCATTTGGCTGCGCCGAGCTTCGCTACGCTCCGGTTCATCATCTGCGTAAATCATAAAAATCCGCGTCATCTGCGCGCTATTTTCACACAAAAGCTACGCCGAGCGCAGCATTTGCCGGCCTGCTCAAATAGGTATTTTTTCGCGATACAGCTTCAGGAAGTATTTCCGGTAGTCCCAAACGAGCAGGGAAATCAACCCCAGGAAGAAAAAGATAAGCACCAAGGGTTTAACGTAATACATCAAGCCATTGGTGCGGCGGGTGGTTAGCGAGAAGTCCTGAACAACCGTAAGAGGATCCGCATAGAGCTCCAGCGTCGTATGGTTTCCCAATATCTGGTTGTTCAGGCCAATCAAGTCGTTGTGGTATAGGGGCTGATTCTGCTCATTCAGTATCAGCAGCTGTCCCCTGTCTGCACTTTTTTTGCCCTTCTCCTTTTGGAAATACTCATACTGCTGCAAGCTGTCGAAGCGGTACTGCTGCTGGTGCAGGTAAACTATTTGCTCTCTGACGACCGCCAAGCGCCGCTCATTTTGCTGCCGTATGTACTCGTTTTTGCCGACAAGATTCATGATGCTTTGGCGGATGTGCTGATACACTTCGGTAGAGTAAACCCGCGCATTAACATAGAAAATGGTGTGAAGGATTCGGCTGGCTTTTATCGAATCTTCGGAAAAAATAAACTTTCCTCTTTCATCGGGCGCATCGGGCAAACCGTCGTTATTGAGGTCAACGGCGTAGTATGCCTGAATGGATTTAATTTGCTTGGCGATAGCCTCCGAAACGCCCAACCGCTGCGCCAAATCCTCCGACTTGGGAACATGTCTGCGCGAAAAATTTGCGTTAATCAGCGTAACGTAAAAGAAATCGTTCTCTACATTTGCCCTCACCAGCATGCTTGTGCTGTAGAAGGGCTTGCTGAGGCTATACAAGAGGCCGCTAAAGACTACGGCTGCAAAAATAAAGATAGCCAGCGGAATGCTCCTTTGTAAAAGATATATAAAAACTATCCGCACAATTTTGAAGCACCAGCGGCCGATCTTTTGCACGATTTCCAGCAAATTTATCTCTTGCTCTTTTTCCTGATTTTTCTCTTTCTCTTTCTCTTTTTCTGGGTTGGTAATAAGATTGTTTTCCATAAACATGTTGCAATTAAAGTAAAAAAAAATGAATAGCGTTTATTTTGTTGTTGTTTGTTTACAATCCTAATGTACCACATCGAAAAAATATCTTCCGATTAAAAAGAGGTTAGATTAGCTTCGCGGTGCGCCAACCCCAAAAACAGGTGTTGCCTGCTTGCCGTTGAGCGCCTACCCCGCCTGCGCTCGGCGTACCATTCCCGCTATCTATCAGCGCAGCTTGCATAAAAAATTTTTTAGGTAGCTGTGCAAAGGTAGATGTTTTTTTATAGACGATACAATATCTGGGCGCAATTAACGTTAATTTTCATGAACGGGGTAGCCGTCCATTACCTCAACTTGCTGAAAATAAATTTTTTCAGCACATGCTACGCGCCATCAAAAAAAAAAAAAAGCGCCACCGGATGCAGCAAGGCCGCTCGCGGAGGGGGCGGCAAAAAAAATTCCGATTTTTTTGCTACATTTGTCAAGAAAATTCGAACCGATAAGCACGGTATGACATACGATTTTGAAATAATACGCCGCTTTTACCTTCACTTTGCGGGCAAAGTGGACGCCATGCGCGCCCACATTACCCGTCCGATGGCGCTTGCGGAAAAGATACTGTACGCCCACCTGTACGATGCTCCGCGCGCGCCAGGCTACCGCCGGGGTGCGGACTACGTCGGCTTTCGTCCGGACAGGGTTGCGATGCAGGACGCCACGGCGCAAATGGCGCTGCTGCAGCTCATGAGCGCGGGCAGGAGGCCATCGGTCGTTCCGGCCACCGTTCACTGCGACCACCTGATACAGGCCGACCTCGGGGCGGAGCACGACCTGAGCGCCGCGCTGACGGCCAACCGCGAGGTGTACGACTTCCTGAAGGCGGCGTCCGGCAAGTACGGCATAGGGTTTTGGAGCGCGGGCGCAGGCATTATCCACCAGGTGGTGCTGGAGAACTACGCCTTTCCCGGCGGGCTGATGGTGGGCACGGATTCGCATACGCCCAACGCCGGCGGTCTGGGGATGCTTGCCGTGGGGGTAGGCGGCGCCGACGCCGTAGATGTGATGAGCGGCATGGCGTGGGAGCTGAAGATGCCGCAGCTGATTGGCGTGCGGCTGACAGGCCGGCTGAGCGGCTGGGCTTCGCCAAAGGACGTCATCCTCCGGCTGGCGGGGATGCTCACCGTAAAGGGGGGCACCAACGCCATTATCGAATACTTTGGCGAAGGCGCGGCCACGCTCTCCGCCACCGGCAAAGCTACCATCTGCAACATGGGCGCCGAGGTGGGGGCTACGTCCTCCGTGTTCCCGTTCGACGACGCGATGGCGGCGTACCTGTGCGCCACGGGGCGCGAGGAGGTCGCGGCGCTGGCGCAGGCCGTTGCGCCGTACCTTCAGGCCGACCGCGAAGCGGTGGAGCAGCCCCGCGCCTGCTACGACCGCGTGCTCGAGGTCGACCTTTCGGCGCTGGAGCCCTACGTCAACGGCCCCTTTACGCCCGACGCCGCCACGCCCATCTCCGAGCTGGCCGAAAAGGTGCGCGCCCACGGGTACCCCGAGCGCGTGGAGGTGGGGCTGATTGGCTCGTGCACCAGCTCGTCGTACGAGGATTTGAGCCGGGCGGCGGCGGTCGCCCGGCAGGCGGCGGAGGAGAAGCTAACGGTGAGCGCGCACCTCATCGTCAACCCGGGGTCGGAGCAGGTGCGCCGCACCGCAGCGCGCGACGGGCTGATAGCCGACCTCCAGGGCGCCGGCGCCGTAATCATGGCCAACGCCTGCGGCCCCTGCATAGGGCAGTGGAAGCGCCACACGGACGACAACGCCCGCCCAAACGCCATCGTCACCTCCTTTAACCGCAACTTTGCCAAGCGCGCCGACGGCAACCCCAACACCCACGCCTTTGTAGCTTCGCCCGAAATCACGATGGCGCTCGCCGCTGCGGGCAGCCTGTGCTTCAACCCGCTGACGGACGAAATAGCGGCGGAGGACGGACGCCGGGTGAAGCTGCGGGCGCCGCAGGGGGTCGATTTTCCGCCCAGAGGCTTTGAGGCCACCGGCAGCGGCTACGTTGCCCCCGGCAACGACGCCGGCGAGGTGCACATCGACCCCACGTCCGACCGCCTGCAGCGCCTAAGCCCCTTTCCCGCACCCCAGGAGAGCGATTGGGCAAACATGCACCTGCTGATAAAGGTGGCGGGAAAGTGCACCACCGACCACATCTCGATGGCGGGCGCCTGGCTCCGATTTCGCGGGCACCTGGAAAACATCTCCGGCAACCTGCTGATGGGGGCCGTGAACGCCTTCAACGGAAAAGCGAACGCCGTGCTCAACCGCCTCAACGGAAAATACGAGGAGGTGTCGGCGGTGGCACGGCAGTACAAGGCAAAGGGAATCCCGTCGGTAGTGGTGGCGGAGGAAAACTACGGCGAAGGCTCCTCCCGCGAGCACGCCGCCATGGAGCCGCGATACCTCAACGTAAAGGCAATCCTCGCAAAGAGCTTTGCGCGCATCCACGAAACGAACCTCAAAAAGCAGGGAATGCTGGCGCTCACCTTTGCCGACAAAGGCGACTACGACAAAATTCGGGAAGATGATAGCATACACATCGTTGGAATCCAAAACTTTAGAGCAGGCGAGCCGCTTGCCGTTGTGCTCCGGCACGCCGACAATTCGCAGGAATCGTTCCTCGCCAGGCATACATTCAACGACCTGCAAATTAAATGGTTCATCGCAGGAAGCGCGCTAAATCACCTGAAAAGTTGTGGGGGCGGGGGTTGCCCGCTATCAAGTTGAAAGTTGAAAGTTGAAAGTTGAAATTCGCGTGTAGGGGCGGTGAAAGTTGAAAGTTGAAAGTTGAAAGTTGAAATTCGCATGTAGGGGCGGGGGTTGCCCGCTATCAAGTTGAATGCTGAAAAACAGAAACCTCAGGCCCCCAAACCAAGTCAGGAGGCCTGAAGCTGAACGCTGAGCGATTAATCGCCTTTATGACAACAAATCATAAAGGCAACAAGGTAGATGGAGTGATTCTGCATTCTGCATTCTGCATTCTGCATTCTGCATTCTGCATTCTGCATTCTGCATTCTGCATTCTGCATTCTGCATTCTGCATTCTGCATTCTGCATTCTGCATTCTGCATTCTG
>JAIROF010000243.1 GCA_031257655.1 Prevotellaceae bacterium
ATGGTCGCCGCACGCCCCTGCAACGAAATGGCGATGCGCAGCGCCATTAACCATTAACCGTTAACCATTAACCATTAACCATTAACCATTATTTTGAGATTTTGAGGGCGTATCCGCCACCGGGGGAGATGTTCAGGGTAATTTTTCTGTCGGCGGGGATGGGTGTGGTTTCTTTGACGTAGTCTCGTGCGGCGCGGTTGGCGTTTATGCCGTCGCGGAATATTTCGGCGGTAAACGCGCCTTCGCCGAGGAAGGACAGGTCAAGCTCCACGCTGCGCGCGCTCCAGCCCCCCATGCCGCCGACATACCACACGTCTGCCTTGCGGCGGGCAATGGCGATGTATTCGCCTATGGCGCCGTCGATAACCTTCGTTTCGTCCCACACGGTGGGGATGGCGGCGATGAAGTCGCTGCATTCGCGCTCGCTCAGGTAGGCGGAGGGCGCGTCGCACATCATGTTGAGCGGCGACTCGAAGATGACGTACTGCGCCAGCTGGCGGCAGCGCGTGCCCTGGCTCATCGGCTCGCTGTACACGGCGCGGTAGCTTCGCTTGGTAGCGTTGCGCATGGCGCCCTGCGTGTAGTCCATGGGGCCGGCAACCATGCGGATGAAGGGAATCATCAGCTCGTAGGTTACCTGGTCTGCGCTGTTGTCCCACTTCATCTGCTCCAGCCCAAACACGCCCTCAAAGTTGAGGACATTTGGGTAGGTGCGCTGCAGGCCTGTAGGCTTGTAGGCTCCGTGAAAATCCACCAGGAGGTGGTACTTGGCGGCGGTGGCGGACGTTCGCCGGTAAAAATCTACCATTGGCTGGTCGTCGCGGTCCATAAAATCGACCTTAAACCCCTTTACGCCCATCTGGGAGTAGTGCCGGCACACGGCCTCCATGTCCCGGTTAAAGGCGTAGTAGCCGCCCCAGAGGATGATTCCCACGTTTTTCGCTGCGCCGTAGCGCACCAGCTCCGGCAGGTCGATTTCCGGCACCACCTGCATCAGGTCTGCTTTTTTGTTCACCGACCAGCCCTCGTCGAGGATTACGTACTCCAGCCCCAGCTGCGCCGCCGCGTCGATGTAGTACTTGTAGGTGTCGTTGTTGATCCCTGCGCGGAAGCTCACGCCGTAGATGTTCCAGTCGTTCCACCAGTCCCACATTACCTTTCCGGGCTTAATCCACGAAAGGTCCTCCACGCGGCTTGGGGAGGCGAGCTTATACACCATATCGTTGTCGGCCAGCTCGGCGTCCTTTTCGGCTACGACAACAGCGCGCCAGGGGAAGGTTACGCTTCCGCCGTCGAAGCGGGCAATGTAGGGCTCGCGCGTCAGCACTTTCTCCTGAAGCATGTTGTGCCCGCCCTGCTCAACGTCCTTGGGGCATGGGGCAAAGCGGCCCTTAATCGTCGTGGAGCCCGGTGCGCCCGTGAGGAACATGCCCGGGTAGCTGAGCAAATCGGCCTCGGTGATGCACACCTTTTTGCCCTTTGCGCTCTCCACCAGCGCGGGCAGGAAGGCCAGCTTGGAGGAATCCCACTCCGAAAGCGGGGCTACGCGGTACACGTTCTCAAACGAGTTGAAGAGCTGCGCCTCGAGCGAGGGGCTGCTTGTACCGGTGCGCACGTAGGGGATGTAGGCTTTGCCGTCTTCGGGGAAGCAAAATTCGGCCTGCTCGTCCACAACAAAGAACGGCTTCTTGGACGAGGCCTCAAAGCGGTAGGCCACGCCGTCGTCGTATGCCCTGAAGGTGATGCTGTAGTCGCCCTTAAAGCGCAGCTTGAGCTCGTTGTAGCGGTCGCTTACGGCGGATTTTTTGTAGAGTGGCGAGGCGATTACGCTGCTTACGGTGCGGGTTTCCTGCTTCACTAACCGCGGGTCAACGCCCCACTTTGCGCCGCTGGAGAGCGACATGGAGATGGCGGAGGGGGCGAGCACGGCGTCGCCTTGGTGCAGCACGGCGTAGCGGACGGTTTTGTCGATGGAGATTTCGGCTTTCAGCGCTCCCGAAGGGGATTGCAGCGTAAGCTGTTTTTGCCCGAGCAGCGCTACCGGCGCGAGCATGAGCATGGCGAAGAAGGTGTTTTTTTTCATAACAATTAATTTAATTTAAAAAAATCGAGCTAACCGCAAAGTCAGGCTATGCCGTGGCGGTGTATTTTGTTGTAAAGGGTTTTGCGGGTCAACTTGCAGCAGGCGCGCCGCAGCTTTTACCTGCAAAGATACGATTTTTTGCGCTTCATTTCGGGTTTGTCCAAAAATTACTACCTTTGCCCGCGCAGTATTTTCACATTTAATTGCAATCCATGTCATTATATCGGGAGCAGTATATTTTTGCGTTTTCGCAGCTGGGGTTTCTCATCGAGGGATTTTTGCAGCATCTTGGCCTCACGCGGGGGCTGAAGGACGATTTTTTTTCGGCCATGCGGCAGAGCGTTGAGCATAACGCGTGGTTTACCGAGCGCAGCATCCGCCAGGCGCTGGAGGCTATCGCGGCGGACATGCTTTCGCCTGCGCGCTTGGAGGCGTGGCTCGCCCGCTACGATACCCCCGCGCAGGCGCTGCCCGGAAGCGTTGGGATTATCATGGCGGGGAATATTCCGCTGGTGGGCTTCCACGACCTGCTGTGCGCGCTGGCCTCCGGTCGCCGCGCGGCGGTAAAGCTGTCGAGCAAGGACGCATTTTTGCTGCCCGCGCTGGTAAAGCTCTTGCAGCAGATTGACCACCGGTTTGCGCAGCGCGTAGCGTTTGTTGACGAGCTCTGCGGCGTGGACGCCGTGATTGCCACGGGGAGCAACAGCGCGGCGCCGCACTTTGAGCTTCGCTACGGCGCGCTGCCGCACATTTTTCGCAGGAGCCGCACCGGCGTGGCGGTCATCTCCGGCGCGGAGAGCGACGAGGAGCTGCGCCTGCTGGCGCGCGATGCGCTCGGCTACTTTGGGCTGGGATGCCGCAGCGTGGGCAAGGTTTTTATCCCCGAAGGCTACGATGCGCTGCGGCTGCAGCCCGCCTTTTCGTCGCTTGCGCACCTGCGCGAGCACCCGCCGTACGCCGGCTGCTGCCGCTACGCGCAGGCGCTGCTCCAAATGCACCGGCGCGACTTCCTTGACCTGGGCGGCTGCCTTGCCTCCTTTAGCGACGCGCTGGTATCGCCCGTTGGCGTGCTCTTCCTGCAGCGCTACCGCTCGGCGGAGGAGCTGCAAGGCCTCCTGCTGCCGCACGAAGACCAGCTGCAATGCATCGCAACCGCCACGCCAACGGCTGGGCTTGAGCCGCGCTGCGTCCCCTTTGGTAAGGCTCAGCGCCCGCGCCTCACGGACTACGCCGACGGGGTGGATACGCTGCGGTTTTTGCTTGACCTGGGAGGGGAGGGGTTCAATTAGGAATTAAGAATTAAGAATTAAGAATTAGGAATTAGGAATTAGTCGTCCATTAAGCAAAGCCAAATGCAAAAATGCAAATAACTGAAAATGAGCAGATTTTCCGCCATACCGAATTGCCCGTCCTGCCGAATTGCCCGTCCTGCCGAATTGCAAATTCGGCAGGACGAAGAGAGCAACGTTAAAAACGTAAGACCATTTCCCCCCTCGTTAAGAAACGAGGGGGAGGAAAGACGAGGGGGAGGAAAGGGCTCAGCTCAGGGCTTGCTGCACATCTATGCGATTGCTGCCGCTGGCAAAGCTGAAAGCTGAGCGCAGAAAGCTTGCTACCCAAAGCATCAGCGACGGAATGAACAGCGCACCGGGAAA
>JAIROF010000035.1 GCA_031257655.1 Prevotellaceae bacterium
TTACGTGTGGGAGTACAGCACGAACGGGACAGCGTGGACGGCTATCAACAACAGCGATTCCGCCGAATACACCCACAGCGTCAGCCTGACCGAAACAACCATGTATCGGCGAAAGTTCAGCAACGCCTGCGGCGAGGTGTACAGCGACACAATTACGGTAACGGTGAACAGCGAGCTGAATGGCGGTAAAATCGGCGCAAATCAGGAAATCTGCTACAACACCCGGCCTGCAAGGTTTACATCGGAGGAGGCGGCAAGCGGCGGTCGCGGAGCAAACGCTTACGTATGGGAGTACAGCACGAACGGGACAGCGTGGACGGCTATCAACAACAGCGATTCCGTCGCCTACACCCACAGCGTCAGCCTGACCGAAACAACCATGTATCGGCGAAAGTTCAGCAACGACTGCGGCGAGGTGTACAGCGACACAATTACGGTAACGGTGAACAGCGAGCTGAATGGCGGTAAAATCGGCTCAGATCAGGAAATCTGCTACAACACCCAGCCTGCAAGGTTTACATCGGCGGAGGCTGCAAGCGGCGGTCGCGGAGCAAACGTTTACGAGTGGGAGTACAGCACGAACGGGACAGCGTGGACGGCTATCAACAACAGCGATTCCGCCGAATACACCCACAGCGTCAGCCTGACCGAAACAACGAAGTATCGGCGCAAGTTCGGCAACGCCTGCGGAGCGGTGTACAGCGACACGATAACGGTAACGGTGAAGACGTGCGCCTGCACCGTTACCTTTAACGGCAACGGCGGCGGTCCTCCTCCCGCCGACACGTCGGTTGAATATGGCGGCAAGGTTGCCGCGCCTGCCGCCATAATGAAAATCGGCCACGACTTTGTTTCATGGTGCCGCGACGCTGAGCTTACCACGCCCTGGGACTTCGACGCCGACATAGTAACGCAAAGCATCACGCTCTACGCCGAATGGACGCCCAGCTACTACACCGTTGCCTTTAACGGCAACGGCGGCATCCCCGAGCTCTCCGGCACGGTAGTTGAGCACGGCGGCACGGTCTCCGCGCCTGTCTCAAACCCAACAAAAGAGGGTTACATCTTCAATGGCTGGTACTCGGACTCGGCGGGCAAGCACCTCTGGGATTTCGGCTTCAGGATTTTAGAAGACAGAACGCTCTACGCCGGTTGGACGCCCCTCAGCGACATAAAGTCGCTTGCCCTCCTGGACGAGAACGACAACGAGCTGGTTAGCTTGGGGTACGAGAACATAAGCGATGCCACCTACTATGAGCTGCCCTGCAACCTTACCAACGACAGCCTTACCATTGCCGCCACCCTGTTCGATAGCGCGACCGTACGCTTCGAATGGGAATCGCTATCCATCTCCGTCTTGCCCAATACCCCCTATAGCTGGGGGGTGGACGTAAGCAAACCCGGAAGCAAAACCTTCACCATTGTCTTCTCCTCCGGCAAGCGCTACACGTTGGTGGTGAGCAAGCGCTACGGCCTCTTTGACCTAATCACCGAGCACATGGGCAACATCCGCGTGGTGCTCAACAACCCCGAGCTCAACGGTGGCCTCAAGTTCGATTTTTGCCGCTGGCACTACAAGAAAGCCGGAGATAAGTGGGACGTGGTGCAGAGCGGCAGCAAGCTTTACTACTCCGCCGGCCCCAGCATCACGGATAAGTTCAGCCCGGAGGATTCCATGCGCGTTGAGCTCCGCACCGTTGACGGCAGCGCACTCACAACCTGCCCCGACGCCGACATAGCGGGCAAAAACTCCGCCAACGGCGGCAGCAGCAGCCTCAAGAGCGATGTGGACATAGACGACTACGCCTACCCGAATCCTGTTCGCGGCGGGAGCAAGATTTACATTAAGGAAAGCCTCTTCATTGCCAGCGATGGCGAGGAGCGCTACTCCACCTGCCGTTTGTTCACCAGCCAGGGCAGGCTTGTGCTCAGCGGCAGCGCCTCCGCCCTCATCGAGGGGCTCGTCATGCCCGAAACCTCCGGCTCCTACTTCCTCATCCTCGACGGCAAGGCGGGCAGACGGGCAATACAGATAGCGGTGATCAATTAGGAATATTATCCTCTAATCTCCACAAAAAAGAGTTGGTAATGTCATAAATTGTACGATACGGTAAGTATTATGTTGATTATAAATCATTTACATTAATGAGGTTGATGAGGTTGTTATTTCTACTATATCTCCCTGATACTGAGGTTGTTTTGTCACTAAAATCCGGTGTAAATTAGGTTTTTTCGCTCTCTACAATTTATGACACTACCCTTTTTTTGAGGTGCTATGAAAATTCAGATGAGTAGCATACGGAGCAACCGTAACGGGAGGAAGAGTACGGGTCGTCCCTGCGGGACGGTGCAGAAACGGGTGCTTCGCACGGCGTAGCGTGGACGCTACGCCGTGCGAAGGGCAAGGGGGCTGGTGGCAGGGGAGTTCTGAATTTTCATAGCACCTCAAAAAAAGAATTAGCCAATATTTCTGAAAAAATGCCGCTCGTAGCCTAACGCGCACAGGAAATTTTGGAGGATTTGAATGGTGAGCTCAGTTGTCGTACGCCGAAGTTTGGTAAGCCGCTTTCTCCATTTGCAGCTTGCGTTGCTCACTTGCATGGCCGATGGCGCTGGTAGATTGCCACGTTTGCATCGACGCCGTAGCTGCCGCGCCGCGCGCTGCTGTGCATCGGTTGGCTGCGCCGCGCAGTGCCCGCCGCCGCGCTCCTACTTCTTTACGCAGAATCGCTTTATAACGTTGTATGCCTCTTGGATGCCCAGTTCGCCGGATTTGCTGATGTCGAGGCAACCTTTTTCGGTGTCGCGCAGGTAAATTTGCACCAGCCCTCGGTTGTAGTAGGCTTCGCCCATGCCGGGGTGCAGGGCTATGGCCTGCGTGTAGCTGTCGATGGCTTCGGGCATTTGGTTGGAGTTGCACTGCAGGTTTCCGAGGTTGTAGTAGGCGTAGGCAAAGTCGGGCTGGAGCTCAATGGTTTGCCGGAGGTCGCTGATGGCGTCGCTGTAGTTGTAGAGCTTGGTTTCGCTGTGCGATTTGTACTGCATGGAGGTGGAGTTGTCGTGCTCAAGCACGATGGTCTGCGTGTTGTTGTCGATGCCGGCGATGAACTCCACCATTTCGCTCTGCGCCACGCTGCGGTTAAAGTAGTAGAAGGGGTTTTTCCTGTCGATGCTGAGCGCCTGCTTGTAGTAGGTGAGGGCGGCGGTGTACTGGTTTTGCTCTTCCAGCAGGGAGGCCTTTGCGAAGTATCCGAGGCTGCTAGCGCCGGCGCTGTCTATGAGGCGCTCGCTTTGCTGCGTGAGGTGTCGCAGGGTAGCCGTGCTGCGCGGGGGTTTTCCGTTTGCGATGGCGATGGGCATGGCGTCGCGCGCCTGCTGCCTGAACTTTTCGAAGTCTGCGTTGAAGTATGCGCCGTAGCGCCGCTGGTCGTCGTCAATTCCCGTTGCCATGCGGAACAGGGGTAGGAGGGTGATGTCCACGCGGCGGTACTGGAGCTGGTCGCCGGAGAAGCTTTTGTTGCCAAAGTCGGCGTCGAAGGCCACCAGCTGGTTGAACTTTTGGCTGGTATCGGCGTATGCGGCCAGGCTGCTGTCTAAGGTCAGCTTGCTCTGGTGCTCGGCAATTTTTTTCATGGCGACATCGTAGTCCCGCTTTGCGCCGCGCAGGTCGTTGCGCATGCGCTTAGCGTAGGAGCGGTTGAGGTAGGCGTTGGCAAAGTCCGGGTAGATTTCGATGGCCTTGCTGTAGTCGTCGATGGCCTGCTGGGGCATTTGCTTTTCGAGGTAGACGGCGGCGCGGTTGTAGTAAATGAGCACGTTTCCGGGGTTGATGTCTGCGGCCTGGGTGTAGCTTTCGAGGGCGCGGTCGTAGTCGCCCGTTTGCGACAGCATGAGGGCGCGGTTGTAGAGGGTCAGGGCGTTGTAGGGGTCGAGCTCGAGCACCTTATCGAAGTCGTGCAGGGCGCCGCCGATGTCCTTGCTGTTGTAGCGGGTAATGGCGCGAAAGTAGTAGTTGATGGCCGATGTGGTGTCGAGCGCTATGGCCTCGTTGAAGTCTTTCAGGGCGAGGTCATTTTTGTTTTGCATGGCGTACACTCGTCCGCGTCGGCTGTAGCCGTCGGCGTCGTAGCGGTTTATGGCGATGGCGCGGTTGTAGTCGGCAATGGCGGCGATGGTATCCTGCAGGAACAGCTTGCAGGTGCCGCGGTTTACGTATCCCTCCGAGGCCTTTGGCTCGTAGTGCAAAAAGCGGTCGAAGTCGCGGATAGCTTTTTCGAACTGCTGCAGGAAGAAGTGGCTCAGCGCGCGGCTGTAGTACACGCCGGGCAGCTCTGGGCGCAGGTCGT
Organism: Prevotellaceae bacterium; assembly: GCA_031257655.1. GTDB lineage: Bacteria > Bacteroidota > Bacteroidia > Bacteroidales > UBA932 > JAITMY01. Next base: position 4,347 of record JAIROF010000035.1, read on the forward strand.
TGGCCTCTTCGAGGTCTTTGAGCGCCGCGTCGTGGTTGCCGAGGCTGTTGTGCGTGATGGCGCGGTAGAAGTAGGCGAAGGTGAACACCGGGTTGAGGCGTATGGCCTTGTTGAAGTCGTTGAGGGCGCCAATAAAGTCGCCGAGGTTATACTTGGCAATGGCGCGGCGAAAGTAGGCGTCGTGCATGTTGGTATCTACCCTGATGAGCACGTTGAAGCTCTCAATGGCGGCCGTATATTTGCGGTCGATGAGCTCGCTCGTGCCCTTCCTGAAGAAGTACTCCTTGTTGATTTGCGCCAGCGTTTTTTGGCAAAACAGCAGGGGTAGAAGCAGTAGTAGTATGGTGGCTATTTTTCGGGACATTTTTCAAGTATAATTCAAAATTCAACGATTCTAACGATTCAACGATTGCTATGGCTCGGCGTTCTCGCGCGGCGGCGGCTGCGGCTGCGGCTGCTGCTGTTAGCTGTCTTCTATGCGCCACTGCTCAAGGTAGTTGACCTTTATTTTTTTAATATCCTTAATATTTTTGTACCACCCGGTATCGAGCATTTTTGTCATCACGGTGTAGATGTGCTCTTTTCGCTGGAGCATGTATGGCGAAGGCTTTGCCGGGTTGAACTTGTGCGGGTTTGGCAGCGAAATGGCGATGAGCGTGCTTTCGCTTTTGCTGAGCTTGAGCGCGGGCTTGCGGAAGTATCGCTGGGCGGCGGCCTCCACGCCGTACATGTCGCGGCCTGTTTCCATCACGTTGAGGTACACCTCCATGATGCGCGCCTTGCCCCATATAGCCTCTATCAGCACGGTGAAGCCCGCCTCGGCCACCTTTCGCGGCCAGGTGCGGTTGGGCGGCAAAAAAACGTTCTTGGCGGTTTGCTGCGAAATGGTGCTTGCGCCGTACACCTTTTTGCGCTGCTCGCTGTTGCGCCGCATGGCCCAGATGATGGCGTCCACGTCAAACCCCTTGTGGTAAAAAAAGTTGTTGTCTTCGGTGGCAATCACGGCGCAGGCCACGTCGGGCGAAATGCTGTCCAGAGGCATCCAGCGCTTATCGGGCGCCACGCGGCTTTTTTGGCGGTTGATGACCATAAGCGGCGTGATGCTCACCGGCGCCGTTCGCAGCGCGTACACTATGAGTAAAATAGAAAGAATAACCGTAATTAGCATAGCGCAGAGTATCCGCGCCAACTTGTTGATGGTCACGTATACTATGTAGACTATGTTGAGCTTGTTTTTCACTTTTGTAATGAGCAAATTGCACAAATTAGGCGTATAGCCGCCTGCAAAAGTAGCATACTTTGCTATTTTTGCCTAACTTTGGCCGTTCAAATTGTTAAGTTCTTGGGGAAATTTCATGTTTTTTATCTTTAAAAAAGAGGTAGTTTCGTTCTTTTCGTCGCTCACGGGCTACATCGCGGTAGGGGTTTTTCTGCTGCTTTGCAGCTGGTTTCTATGGCTTTCGCCGGGCGACCTGAACGTGCTCGACGCCGGATACGCCAGCATCGACGGGCTGTTTTTCATCGCCCCGTGGCTCTTCCTGTTTCTGGCGCCGGCCATTACCATGCGCAGCTTTGCCGAGGAGCGCAAGGCCGGCACCATGGAGATGCTGCTCACGCACCCGCTCACCGAGCTCGATCTCATTGCGGGCAAGTTTCTGGCGGCGGTTGCCGTGGCCGCCATTGCGCTTTTGCCGGCGCTGCTGTACTTCTACACCGTTGCGGATTTGGGCAACCCCGCCGGCAACGTCGACAGCGGCGCTACCTGGGGGGCGCTCATCGGGCTGCTGCTGCTGGCGGCCTGCTACTCGGCGGTAGGAATCTTTGCCTCGCTGCTCACCGACAGCCAGCTGGTGGCGTTTCTCCTGGCTGCGGCCATGTGCTTTTTCATGTACTTAGGCTTCGACGGGCTGGCCGAGCTGCCCTACGCTAAGGCGATAAACAGCGCGGTGGCCAACCTTGGCCTCAGCCGGCACTACAAGTCCATTAGCCGTGGCGTGGTAGACCTCCGCGACATGGCCTACTTTGCGGGCGTAATTGCCGTCTTCCTCGCCGCCGCAAGGCTAAAGCTGAGGGCAAGAGCGTGGGCAATTAGGAATTAGGAATTAAGAATTAAGAATTAGGAATTGGCGCAGGCGTGTAGGGGCAGGGCACGCCCTGCCCAATGCACGCTGCCCAATGCACGCTGCCCATACAATTAGTCATTGAGTAAGCCTGAAATATTATGGACGTAAAAATTGAGTCTTCGTGGAAATCCGCGCTACAGGATGAGTTTAACAAGCCCTACTTTGCGGAGGTAGTGGGCTACGTAAAGTCGGAGATTGCGGGCGGGCACACCGTGTACCCTCCCGGCAAGCTAATTTTCAATGCGTTCGACCGGACGCCGTTTGACAAGGTGAAGGTCGTGATTCTTGGTCAGGACCCCTATCACGGCTACGGTCAGGCGCACGGGCTGTGCTTTTCGGTGCCGCAGGGCGTAAAGGCGCCACCCTCGTTAGTCAACATCTTTAAGGAGCTGGAGAACGACCTGGGCATTGCGCCGCCCGCTCACGGCTGCCTCGAAGCGTGGACGCAGCAGGGCGTGTTCCTGCTCAACGCCATCCTCACGGTGCGCGCCAACGCCCCCACGTCGCACAGCGCCATTGGCTGGCAAACCTTTACCGACGCCGTTATCCGCAAAATTTCGGACGAAAGGAGCGGCGTCGTCTTTTTGCTGTGGGGCAACTTTGCCCGCGCCAAGAAGGCGCTGATAGATACCGCCAAGCACCACGTGCTGGAGGCCGCCCACCCCTCGCCCCTGGCGCGGAACGCATTCGGAGGCTGCCGACACTTCTCCAAGGCCAACGACCTCCTGCAGCAGCAGGGAATGGAGACAATAGACTGGAAACTAAACTAAAAACTAAAAACTAAAAACTAAAAACTAAAAACTAAAAACTAAAAACTAAAAACTAAAAACTAAAAACTAAAAACTAAAAACTAAAAACTAAAAACTAAAAACTATCGCCACGCGGCATTAATCATCTTAATCCCAAAAATCCCATAAAATCCGAGTTCAGACAATACCGGCGACCACAGCGCCACGCGGCATTAATCATCTAAAAAACTAAAAACTAAAAACTAAAAACTAAAAACTATCGCCACGCGGCATTAATCATCTTAATCCCAAAAATTCCATAAAATCCGAGTTCAGACAAGAGGGGGAGGAAAGGATGGCGAC
>JAIROF010000044.1 GCA_031257655.1 Prevotellaceae bacterium
TGCATTTTTAGCTCGTCCTTACGCTGGCCATTAATGCCCCGAGGGCAATGGAGTAGAGCTTGGTAAGCGTAGTGTCGCCGCGGGAGGTGAGGACGCAGGGTGCGGTAGCGCCCACCACGATGCCGGCCAGCTCGGCCTTTGCCAATTTTGTTGCGGCCTTAAAAAAGACGTTGGCGGCCTCTATGCTTGGGAACACTAAGCAGTCGGCGTCGCCGGCCACGGGGCTTTTGAGCTTCTTAATTTCCACCGCTTCCTTATCCAGCGCCACGTCTATAGCCAAGGGGCCGTCGACAAGGGCGTTGCGAATTTGCCCGCGGTCGGCCATTTTTGCAATGATAGCCGCATCAACGCAGGCCTGCATGGCGGGCAGCATCTGCTCGGTAGCCGCAACGATGGCAACCTTTGGCAGGTCGACGTCCAGCAGCCGCGCCACGCGAATAACGTTGTTGGTCAGCGTAACCTTCTGGGCAAGGTCGGGCGCCGGGATAACGGCAATATCGCTCAGGGTAATGAGCTTGCTGCAGGCGGGCACTTCGAGCACGCACACGTGGCTCAGCGTTGCCTTTGGCGGGAGCAGCCCCGCCTCCTTATGGAGGATAGCCCGCATGTACTTGTCTGTGCTCACCAACCCCTTCATGAGGACGTCTGCCTCACCGCTGCGCACGGTTGCCACCGCCCTGGCCGCCGCCTTCGTTTCGTCGGCCTCCTGCACAATGCGGAACTTCCCCGCATCAATCTTTTCGCTGCTGCACACGGCTTTTATCGTAGCCTCGTCGCCCACCAAAATGCCGTCTACAATCCCGCGGTCTACCGCCATGCTCACCGCGCCAATGGTGTGCGAATCGTTGGCGTAGGCCGCCACCAGCGTTTTCTTGCCGGCCAACTTTACTTTTTCTACCAGCTGCTCTAACTTTGTTACCATATTTTCCTGATTTTTATGCTGTTTTTAGTGATGCCAATATGCTGCACGATGATGCCAGCATTATTGCTGATTACAAACCATTTAACTTAATGAGGTGATGAGGTTGTTGTTTGCACTACTATCTATCTACTACTGAGGCTGTTTTGTTGTTAAAATTGGCGCTGCCGCTATTTGTGTAAAGGCCATCTAAACGATTAAATTGCTGTAAAAAATAGAAAATCATGCCAAGCGCAGCATAAAATCAGGTTGAACCGAGCGCAGCGAGTTCGCGAACACCAAAAAAATAAGCACGATTGAGTAAGTAAGGTGAGAATAAGCCTTTTTGCCCCCTCCAGCAGACGACGCTACCCGCACCGCAGAGCGTTTCGCCGCACCTCCCGCTTCCCTACCCGGCTGCGGCAGCCACAATGCTCATGGTATCCATGGCAATCACCAGCTCTTCGTTGGTGGTAACCGCCATGATTTTCACCTTAGAAGAAGGCTTAGAGATGAGCATGTCCTTTCCCCTCAAGCCCCGGTTTGCGTCGTCGTCGAAGTCCACGCCGAGGTACTCCAGGTTTCGGCACACGCTGGCCCGCACGAGGTCGTCGTTTTCGCCCACGCCTCCGGTAAATACTATCACATCTACCTTTCCCATAACGGCGACCTGAGCGCCAATAAACTTTCGCACACGGTAAACAAACATGTCACGCGCCAGCTGCGCCATTTCGTTGCCGCTTTTTGCCGCCTGCTCAATATCGCGCATGTCGCTCGACAGCCCCGATACGCCATACATTCCGCCTTGCCGGTTGATCAGGTTGCTCAGCTCGGCAATGCTTAGCTGCTCCTTGTCTGCGATGTAAAACAGCGCGCCCGGATCGATGGCGCCGCTGCGCGTGCCCATCACTAAGCCGTCGACCGGCGTAAAGCCCATCGAGGTGTCGTAAGATTTTCCCTGCACGATGGAGGTTATAGAGGCGCCATTGCCCAGGTGGCAGGTTACCATGTTGACCGAGTAGAAGTCCAGCCCCAGGATTTTGCAGGCTTTCTGGGCTACATAGCGGTGGCTGGTGCCATGAAAGCCATAGCGGCGAATTTTGTATGCTTCGTAGTAGCGGTAGGGCAGCGCGTAGAGGTACACGTGGGGCGGCATGGTCTGGTGAAACGAGGTGTCGAACACCGCTACCTGCGGCGCTTTGGGCAGGAGCTTTTCCATGGAGCGTATCCCCTCCAGGTTGGCGGGGTTGTGCAGCGGCGCCAGCTCAATGCACTTTTCGATGGCCGCTTTTACCTCATCGTTCACCAGCGCGCTCTTCATGAAGTATTCGCCGCCGTGCACCACGCGATGCCCCACCGCGTTCACCTCGTCGAGGCCGGCGATAACGCCGTGCACGGGGTGCACCAGCGCCTCCAGGATGAGGTTTATGCCCACCGTGTGGTTGGGAATGGGCTGCACGGACGAGCAGGCCGCTCCGCCGCTTGGCTTATGGCTGATGGTTCCCTCCGCAAGGCCTATCCGCTCTACAATGCCCTTGGCCAGCAGCGTGCCGGCGTCGGCATTGTCCATCCGCATTATCTGGTACTTAATGGAGGAGCTGCCGCAGTTCAAAACAAGAATAATCATTTCTCTTACCTTCTACGTTACCTGAATATGTAATTTTTTCAATAGCTGCATCTTGCGGGCAAGGGCATCCGAAGCTTTCCCAAGGCTATCCCCGTAGCGCCCTTCATGCACGTGCGCCGCCAAGGGAATCGCTAAACCCCCCCAAACGCTACGCTGCTATCCACCGGCAAGTGGTCACTTACTGCGCTCATTTACTTTAGGGAACCTCTAAAAACTCCAAACGCTGCGTTACGCTCCCGCTGAGGTAAAGCACTTTACGAAACAGGTAAAAAACAAGGCTGCTGCACAAGCGCCGGCATTTCAGCGCATTCGGCCTTCTTTACCTGGCAATCACGCTAACTTCCACGCGGCGGTTGAGGGCTCTGCCGGCTTCGGTTTTGTTGGAGGCAACCGGGCGCTTTCTGCCGTATCCCTTCACATCAATCCGCGCAGGGTCTATTCCCTTTTGTATAAGGTAGCTTGCCACGCTCTGCGCTCTGGCGCGGGAGATTTTGTAGTTGGCGGCCTTTTTCCCCACATTATCCGTGTAGCCTGCAATCCGTATCTTTACGCCGGTGTGCCAGGTCATCCAGCAGTAGAGGGCGTCCAGGGATTTGTAGGACTTTGCCAAAATCTTCGACTTGTTTTTTGAGAATTGAATTTCTCTGAAAAGCATCTTTACGCCAACGGTGGCAGGGGTGTTCTCCGAAAAGGGCGTGTACTTTTTTTTGGCGATCCGCTTTGCGGTTTTTGGGCTGAGGGGCTCTACCTGCACATCCCTGAGCGCGCGAAGAAATCGCTGGCGGCGGCGCTCCTTCTCCTCATCGCTCAGTATTTCGCCGTAGCAGCTAACGAGGTAAATGTCGTAGGCATCCGCCACGTCTGGCTTCCCAACGGAGTAGTAGGCGTGGCTCGGGTTGTCTAAAACGGGGTTGTAGTAAACGTCGTTGTTGGGCGTATTTATAGGGTACCCCAGATGCGATGGCTTGCTCCAGGCCCTGAGCGAATCTACGTAGGTGGAGCAGTAAATATCGTACCCGCCTACGCCCTGTAGCCCGTCGGAGGCAAAGTAGATGGTTTTGCCATCCGGAAGCGCGGAAACCGAAACTTCGTTGCCTGCCGTGTTGATGGTAGTCCCCAGGTTGACCAGCTCGCTCCACACGCCGGTAGCGGTGTTGCGGGTGGCCTGCCAGATATCGTAGCCGCCCTGCCCTTTTTTATCATCGCCGCGGCCGCCGTCTATGCACACGTACATTGTTTGCCCCCTATTGGTCATCGCCAGCGAAGATATATGCTGCTTGTTGCTTACCTTGAGGTTAAAGACCTGGGCAATGGGGACAAACTTTACGCGCTGCGGCAGCTGCTGAATATCCTGAACAAAGATTTCATTATTTCCTCTGAAAATGAAGAGGAAGTGGCCATCGGGGGAAACGTTCAAAACGCCTTCGTGAAACTGGCTGCTCTCCACATCTGCCAGCACGCTAACCTTCCAGGGGGCGGTCAACGTTTCGCGCCGGGCTACGCACACCCTGTCCAGCAGCTCGCTTGCGCTGGGCTGGGGTGCGCTGGGAGTGGCGGCTCCCGCTGTGGAGGAAAAGCGGGAGGAGGTGAAGTAGAGCGTCCGCTCGCCATCCATCGCAAAGGCGCTGAAGTTTGCATAGCCCGCGGTATTGACTAAGGAGTCGAGCTTAGCTATGGTAACCGGCTCCGGATTTTTTTGCTTTTGAATACCGTACTCACACTCTGCAATTCTCTTCAAAAGCATATCGTCGGAGATTTTCCCTTTTTGCTGATGCAAGTCGCGGTATACCTCAAGCGCCTCCTTGTACAGGCCTCTACGGTGATAGCCTGTTGCTAATTTGTATCGCGCCTCTTCGCGCGGCAGCTCCTGCGGCTGGCGACTTCGAGATTGTCCAAAAGACAAGAAGAGTCCCCCTACAGAAAACAGCCCTAAAAGAAGCAAGGCGCGAAAAATAGAAAATATCATCATACATCTATATTAATATCAGATAATATCAAAACTTAACTGTTGCCGCAAGAGTTTTTTTCTTTTGCGTAGCGATTCCCTTCACTCTACATAGCGCGCTGCCCTGCTACTTTATCACTTTGAACTCTACGCGGCGGTTGAGGGCACGGCCTGCCTCTGTGGCATTGGTGGTAATGGGTTGGGTTTGACCACAACCTTCAATTTCCAGGCGATTTGGGCTTATACCCTTATCGGTGAGAAAGTTTGCTACGCTACGCGCTCTCTCCTTGGAAATTTTGAGATTAACTGCTTTTTTTCCGGTGTTGTCGGTATGGCCGGAAATTTTTATGCGAATATGGGGTTGCAGCTCCATCAGCTGGTAGAGGGGCTCCAAATGCTTGTAGGATTCCGGCAAAAGGGTTGCCCGCCCTTTGGCAAACTGTATGTTGCGCAGGAGCACCTTCATCCCGACTACGACCGTATCTTTAGGAAATGCGGAGTAGCCTTTCTGCGCTATGAGCTTTGCCTCGGCCGGCTTAACGGGCGCTGCTGCTATCTGCTCCAGCGCAAGCAGGTATTCACGCTGCCGGGCTTCTCTGGCGGCAGCCGCTGCGGCCTCCTCTGCCGCTTTCTTTCGCACCGCTTTTTCTTCGGATGTTAGTATTTCTCCCTGATATTCTACCAGGTAAATATCGTAAATGCCCGGTTCCTCCGGTTTTTCGACCGAGTAGTAGGCGTGGTTGGGGTTGCTAAAAACCGGATTGTAGTAAAGATCGTCATTGGGCGTGTTGATGGGATAGCCCAAGTTGAGCGGGGTGCTCCAGGCGGCGATTGAGTCTATGTAGGTGGAGCGGTAGATGTCGCACCGCCCTATGCCGTTATGCCCGTCGGAGGCGAAAAAGATGGTTTTGCCGTCCGGCAGGACAGAAATGGAGAGCTCGTTGCCGGAGGTGTTAATAATCGGCCCCAGGTTGACCATTTCACCCCATTCGCTCGTGAACTTGTCGCGGGTAATAGTCCAAACGTCGTACTTGCCGTATCCTTCTTTCTCTTTGAGGTCGTCGGTGCACAGGTAGATGGTTTTGCCATCGCCCGTTATCGCCATGGAGGATACGTGAAAGCGCTTGTCGATGCTCAGGTTTAGGGCTTTGGATAGCGTGGTGAGCTTTGCATCGCGCGAGCGGTTGAGGCTTTGCACGAGAATCTCATTGGTGCCTCTAAAAATGAAGATGTCTTTTTCGTTGGGGGAGATGCCCAGCACGCCCTGATGAAACTGCGAATTTCCCACCTCCGCTACCACGCTCGCCACTCCCCAGGGGGCTGTTTCGTTGCTTCGGCGAGCTATGCACACGTTGTCAAGCAGCTGCTCCGCAGCCTCCTTGCCCTTGCTCTTGCTCTTGCTTTTGTTTTTGCTTTTACTTTTTGATGAGCTGGAGCGGGAGGAGGTGAAGTAGAGGGTGCGCTCGTCGTTGATGGCAAAGGCGCTGAGGCTCGGGTAGCGCGGGTCGTTGATGTTTATGCCCAGCTTGGTAACCGTAACCGGCTCCGGCTCGGCTTTCTGCGCAATAGCTCGCTCGCACTCCGCTATTCTGCGCAGCAGCAGCAGCGAATCCTGGCTGCCTTTACTTTTGGCTTGCAGCAGCAGCTCTCGGTAGGATTCCAGCGCCTGGCTATACAGCCCGCGGCGATGGTTGTACATGGCCCGCTTGTAGCGAGCGTCCGAAATCACCTGCGACTGAACGGCTTCTTGAATTTCAGCTTGAGCCTGGTCTGCTGCCTGGGATTGGGCCAAAGACAACGGTGGCGCTTGCAGCTGAGCGTGCAGCTGAAGCGGGGCTATCGGCAAGGGTTGTGCTTGACCCTGAGCCTGCCCACCAGGATTGCCAAGCGACGCAGAAGGGCGCCCTGCTAAAAAAATGAGAAAAAATAGTATGGTTAAAAAAAACGTAAAACGTCTCATGATAACAAAGTTTGAAAATGTGTTTGATGCCACAACCTATGCAAAAGCTGGAATTTGCTACAGCGTAAATATAGCTCCTGACTTCACTTCTATAAGCTCTGGCGGCCATAAATAATTGTGTTGACTTTTGTTTTCCCTATCGCATAAGGAGCAACAGTAGCGATGCATTAACCTCCGCTCCGGACGGTATGAACAGGTATAGCTGCTCCCTCGCAGTAAAGAAAATGATTAGCAAAGGTAACCCTTTTCTATTATGCAGAGAAAAACAATAGCTCAATTTAACCCTTACAGGAGTGGTTGGAGAGGCTTTTTTCCTGCAAGCTTTTACCGTTTGGGGCGGCTATGGGGGGAGTGGAGCGGTAGAAAGCGGCGCTATGGGCTACCAATGACGGAGCTGGACTTCCCGTCATTGGTAGCATACGGCAGCTGCGTCACGGAGGAGTAGCCGGGGTACGGGGAGGCCCTCCGCGCTTTTTTGCCGCAACGCTTTGGGCTACTGGAACATTCGCCGCATTCTGTCCATGAAGTTTTTTTCGCTGGGGTCTGGGGTTGGCTTAAAGTTGGGCGAGGCGAGGAGCTTTTCCATGATTTTTTTCTCCTCCCGGTCGAGCTTTTTGGGCACCCAAACGTTTACGTAGACCAGCAAGTCGCCCGTTCCGTAGCGGTTTACCACCGGCAGCCCCTTACCGCTAAGGCGCAGAATGGCGCCGGGCTGGACGCCGGCTTTGATGGTAATTTTGGCTTTTCCGTCTACGGTGGGCACCTCTACGGTGGCGCCCATTGCCGCCTCCGGTATGCTGATAAAAAGGTTGTGAATAAGGTTGTTTCCGTCGCGAACGAGCTCGTCGTTTTTTTCCTCCTCGATCACGACGAGCAGGTCACCGTTTCGCCCGCCGCGCCGGGCAGCGTTTCCTTTTCCGTTTACGTTGAGCTGCATGCCCTCGTACATTCCGGGGGGTATTTTGAAGGATATTTCTTCGTCGCGCTGCACGATTCCGTGGCCGCTACAGTCGGGGCATGGGTTGGTAATGATTTTTCCCTCGCCGTGGCACTTTGGGCAAACGGCGGCGGTTTGCATTCGCCCCAGCATGGTATTCACCACGTGGGATATTTGCCCTGTTCCGCGGCAGGTGGTGCAGGTTGCCACCGAATTTCTATCTTTGGCTCCGCTGCCGTGGCAGGTGGTGCAGGCTACCATTTTTCGCACCTTCAGCTTTTTGTCCACGCCGTAGACAATGTCCTTGAGCGAAAGCCTTACGCGCACGCGAATGTCCGAACCGTAGGCGGTGGGGGCCTGCGCCTGTCCGCCAAATCCGGAAAAGCGGCTAAAGCGCGCGCTGCCGCCAAACGCGCTGCCAAAGATATCGCCAAAGTTGGAGAAGATGTCGTCCATGGTGAAGCCGTATGCGCCGCTGCCGCTTGCACCCAGGCCGGCATGGCCAAACTGGTCGTAGCGCTGGCGCTTTTCGGGCGTGCTCAGCACGTCGTAGGCTTCCGCAGCCTCCTTAAATTTCTCCTCGGCCTCCTTGTTTCCCGGATTTTTATCGGGGTGAAATTCGATGGCTTTTTTGCGGTATGCTTTTTTGATTTCTTCGGCGCCGGCATTTTTGTTCACGCCAAGAATTTCGTAGTAGTCTCGCTTAGCTGGCATAGCTCTTTCGTTAATTTTGATGTTTGTTTATCCACACGGGGCGGGGTTTACTCTCCTACTACGACCTTTGCGTAGCGGATAACCTTATCGTAGAGCTTGTAGCCCTTTTGCACGGTATCGATAATTTTGTTTTTGTGCGCTTCGTCGGGCGCCGGGAATTTGGTTACCGCGTCGTGCAGGTCTGTGTCGAAGTCGGCCCCGACGGGCGTTTCGGTGGGCTTTAGGCCTTTCGATTCGAGGTAGGTCATCAGCTTTTGGTAGATCAGCTCCACGCCTTCGCGGAGCGCCGCCACATCCTGCGATGCGTCGGCGGCCTTGAGGGCGCGCTCAAAGTCGTCCACCACAGACAGCAGGCCCTTTATGGTATCTTCGCTTGCCGAGTGAATCAGCTCCATGCGCTCGCGGGCCGTGCGCTTGCGGTAGTTGTCGAACTCCGCTACCAGCCGCAGGTATTTGTCCTGTGCCTCTGCATACTTTTCCTCCGTGGTGAGGTCTCGCGGGGCGTCTTCGCCTCCGCTCTTGGCTTCTTCGCTTTCGCAGGCGCAGCCGTTGCCCGTTTGCCCGTTGCCGGGTTGCCCTTCGCCGGGCTGGTGGTTCACGCTATTTTGGCAGCTTTCATCTTCGCCGCAGCGCTCTTTTTTTTCTTTTACTTCTGACATAATCCAAATTTTATAGCTCCAACAATCATTGACAGCCCCCTTGCGGCCATCTCCTAATAATTTTACATCCTACATCTCATGCTACGCATGCTGTCTGATCTCGGATTTTTTTTTTAATTTGAATGATTACTATGGTTGATGGCGCATCGCGCCTCAGCGCCTTTTCTGTAACACTATCTATCTAAACGCTAAACCCTACACGCTAAACCCTACCCGCTGCACGGGGGGACAACCCAGCAAGCAGCAACAACCTTGCCAGGGCTGTTGGCCATGCCAAATTGTCATAGTCCGCCTTGCTGCATGAGGTATGCCTTGACGAAATCTTGCAGGTCGCCGTCGAGGACGGCCTGGGCGTTGGAGGTTTCGTGCCCGGTGCGGTGGTCTTTGACCATTTTGTAGGGGTGGAGTACGTAGCTTCGGATTTGCGATCCCCACTCTATTTTTTTCTTTTGCCCTTCGATTTCGCTCTGGGCTTCGCGGCGCTTGCGCAGCTCCAGCTCGTAGAGCTGCGAGCGGAGTATGCGCAGGGCGTTCTCCTTGTTTTGGAGCTGCGAGCGCGTTTCGGTATTTTCTACCGTTATTCCCGATGGGAGGTGGTAGAGGCGCACGCCGGTTTCCACCTTGTTGACGTTTTGCCCGCCGGCGCCGCTCGATCGGTAGGTGTCCCACTTTATTTCGCTCTGCTGCACCACAATTTCGATGGAATCGTCTACGGCGGGCGAAACAAAGACGGAGGCAAAGGTGGTTTGGCGCTTTCCCTGCGCGTTGAAGGGGGAGATGCGCACCAGGCGGTGCACGCCGTTTTCGCTTTTGAGGAATCCGTAGGCGTAGTCGCCCTCGATCTCGATGGTGGCCGACTTTACGCCTACCTCCTCGTCCTGCAGGTCGGCGATTTTTGTCCGGTAGCCGTTGATTTCGCCCCAGCGCAGGTACATCCGCATGAGCATTTGCGCCCAGTCGAGGCTTTCGGTGCCGCCGGCGCCGGCGTTGATTTTGAGGATAGCCCCCAGCTTATCCTCCTCGCTGCGCAGCATGCTGCGCATTTCGAGCTCCTCGATGGAGCGCAGCGCCTTGGCGTACTGCTGCTCCACCTCGTCGGCAGAGGCGCCGCCGTCGCCGGCAAATTCGAGCAGCACGGCCAGGTCGTCTACGTTGCGCTTTACGGCGTCGTACAGCGAAATCCACGCTCTAATGCCCGACACCAGCTTGAGCTGCTGCTCGGCTTTTTGGGCGTCGTCCCAGAAGGCCGGATCGTGCGTTTTGCTTTCTTCCTCCTCTACCTGGAGCTGCTTCTTCTCCACGTCAAAGGCACCTCCATAGCGCCTGCTCGCGCTTAGCCAGCTCTTTGGCTTGCTCGGTTGTTATCATGTGTGCTTGCGGTTTTACGGTTTATAGCTGAATTGAGGTGCAAAGGTAGCAATCTTTTTCATTTTTTTATCTACAAAATAAAATTCGATATGGCTTGCTGCACAAGCAGCTTCAGTTTTCTTCTTTTTTTTTAACCGCAGAGGCGGCGCCGAATGTTCGCAAAGATTTTATCTTTGCATGTTTTTTTATTTACGCCACACGCTTTTTTTTCTTCACGCTACAGGCTATGCAAACGACCTATAATTTTGACAAAGTAGTAGACCGGCGCGGCACCAACGCGCTCAAGACGGATGCGCTGCGGGCGCGGTACGGGGCGGAGGATTTGCTGCCGCTGTGGGTGGCCGACATGGACTTTGAAACGCCGCCCTTCATCGTAGAGGCCCTTTGCGCGCGCATGGAGCACCCCATTTTTGGGTACACGCAAACCCCGCCGGGGTACTGGCCGGCCATCATCGGGTGGCTGGCCGAGCGGCACGGCTGGGAGGTGAAGCGGGAGTGGCTCTGCTACATCCCCGGCATCGTTACGGGCATTGGGCTGGCGCTAAACGTCCTTACGGAGGCGGGCGACAAGGTCATCATCCAGCCTCCGGTGTACCACCCGTTTCGGCTCGTCCCCGAGGCCAACGGGCGCGCGGTGGCCTACAACCCGCTACGGCTGGCAGGCGACCGCTACGAAATGGACTTTGAGCAGCTGGAGCAGCTCATCGACGAGCGGTGCAAGCTGCTCATCCTTGCCAACCCGCACAACCCGGGCGGCGTTGTCTGGCGCCGCGAAACGCTGGCGCAGCTCGCCGACGTCTGCGCCCGCCACCGCCTGACGGTGATTGCAGACGAAATTCACGCCGACATGGCGCTGCACGGCAGCCGGCACGTCCCGTTTGCCTCCGTTTCGGAGGCAGCGGCGCAGGGCAGCATCACGTTCAACGCGCCGTCGAAAACGTTCAACATCGCCGGGCTTAAAAGCTCCTTTGCCGTCGTCCCCAGCGCCGCCCTCCGCGCGCGCTTCTACGCCTGGCTGCGGGCAAACGAGCTCAACGAGCCAACCATACCCGCCGCCGTTGCCACCGAAGCGGCCTACACGCACGGACGCGAATGGCTGCGCCAAATGCTGGCCTACGTCGAAGGCAACATTGCCTACGTGGAGCAGCTCCTTGCAGAACGCCTCCCCGCCATCCGCGCAATGCGCCCGCAGGCCTCGTTCTTAGTATGGCTGGACTGCCGAAAGCTAGGCTTAGACCACGCCGCGCTGCTCGACCTGTTCGTCAACCGCGCAAAGCTCGCGCTGAACGACGGCGAAATGTTTGGCCCAGGCGGCGAAGGTTTTATGCGCATCAACGTCGGAACGCCCCGCTGCGTGCTGAAACAGGCTATGACGCAGCTGGCAAACGCCGTGGTTAATGGTTAATGGTTAATGGTTAATGGTTAATGGCGCGTGGCGCGGATGTCTCGGAGCTGCGATTTTTTTGACTTTATTCGCTACTGCCGACAAAATATGGTCGAAGACCTTTCTCCGTGCGCCTCTGTAAAGCCGCTGTGCACCGCTGTGCCATACGAACACGGAAAAGCACAGCGGCTTCACAGAGGCGCACGGAGGGCTTACGCCGAAATCAGAACGCCGGATGGCTTAACGTAGCATAGACAATTCTCACAGCCTCCTTTGGAGAGCGGCTGGGGAGCGCTTCGCGCCATTCTGCATTTTGCATTTTGCATTCTGCATTCTGCATTCTGCATTCTGCACTATCCCAGATTTTTTTATCGTGAAAAATCTGCTGTTTATCGTGGATTTACCCAATCGTACAGAATACTTGTAAAGGCGGCGTAGCGCAAGCAGTATCTTTGAGCGTTCAAGTCAAGACCTTTTAAATTAGGATAAACGTATGAAACCTTTCCGCATATTCACCATTCGCTCCGCTATATTTGGCATGTTTTTTGTAGCGGCAGGCGTGCTGGCGCTGCTGTTTGAGCGCGGCGTGCTGCCGGCGGCCTTCAAGCCGATCATCTTTTCGTGGCAAATGCTGGTGTGCCTCATCGGCTTTATTTTGCTGTTCATTCCCCGCAAGCTCGTTGGCGGGCTGCTCATGATACTCATCGGAGGATTTTTCATGCTGCTTGAGTTCAGCGATTTGCTGGTCTTCCTCAAGGGCAACATTTGGGCGGTCATAGCCATCATAGCGGGGCTGTGCATCATGTTTCAGCCGTTTTTTCACGTTCGGCGCTTCGACAAGCTTCGCCAGCACGCCGAGCGGATAAAAAACCTTTCGGACGAGCAGCGCAGCCTGCTGTTTGGCCGGTACAGGCGCCTGCGCCACCGCCGGCAGGGGTGCGACCGGCGCCGCTTTGAGCGCCGCTGCCGCCGCAGCAAGGGCGCGGCCTGGCAGTCGACCGCCGCCGATTCGGGGCACATAGAGTACAACGCGGTATTTGGCGGAGGATGCGATGCTGTCAGCATAAAGAATTTCAGGGGCGGCGAAATTAACTGCGTATTCGGCGGCGCAGAGCTCGACTTTAGCAACGCCCAGCTCGCCGAAGGCGTCCATACGCTGGAAATAAACTCGGTGTTTGGCGGCGTGGTGCTCTACATCCCCGTGGACTGGTGCGTAGAGATACGGCAAAGCCAGGTGTTTGGCCACTTTTGCGACAACCGCCCCAAGCCCCCCTTTGAGGTGGACGAAAAGCGGACGCTCATTCTGGAGGTGACCTCCGTGTTTGGCGGGGGGGAGGTAAAGGTCAAGCACGAGGAGTAGCAGCTGCGGCAACCGCCCGCCGGCTTTTGTTTAACGCTTAGAGTAGCCAACCGTGAACAGCTTCAACCCGATACTTCAAGCCTACTGGTCGCGCATAACCTACGTGGCCGTGTGGGCGCTCATCATCAGCGCTCAGGTATCGCTGGAGTACTACACGGGCAACATGCCGTTTCACATCATCCTCATAGACACGCTTGCGTACAACGTGCTGTTTGCCGCCAGCCTCCTTCGGCTGTGGTACCCCATCCGCTACAACTTTTGGGAGCAAAAATCGTGGCAGTTCAACGTAGCAGCGCACATCACGCTGCTGCTCACCGAGCTGCTGGTGTGCATAGGGCTTAGCTACGCCCTCACCTACCTCTTTGCCGCCAAAGACGGCACCTACCAGAGCTTCGTGCTCTCCACGCTGCTCTGGAAAATCATCGAAGGCGCGCTGCTGCACGCCATCGTGGTGATGATATACTACCTCTGCATCTACGTTGAGCGGCTGAACGAAAAAGCGGCCAACGAAATTCGCCTGAACAAAATGCTCAAAGACGGCGAGCTCAACCTGCTCAAGTCGCAGATCAACCCGCACTTCCTGTTCAACAGCCTGAACTCCGTAAATTCGCTCATCCTGAAAGATGCAAACCAGTCGCAGGAGATGCTCGTAGCCCTGTCGGACTACCTTCGCTACACGGTGCTGGCCACGCACCGCGAAACATCGACGCTCAAGGAGGAGATGGAAAACATCCGGCGCTACCTCGCCATAGAGCAGCTCCGCTTTGGCGAAAAGCTCGCCTACGACATCAGCGTAGCGGAGGATTGCCTGCCCCTTAAGGTGCCCGCCATGCTGCTGCAGCCGCTCTTTGAAAACGCCGTCAAGCACGGCGTGTACGAAAGCACCGAAGCGGTGAACATCACGGCAAAAGCCGTGCGAAAAACGCAGTACCTCTACATCGAAATCATCAACAACTTCGACGCCGAAGCCTCCGGACAGCAGCGCAAAGGCTCCGGAACAGGCCTCAAAAATACCAAAGAGCAGCTGCGCCTACGGTACAGCGGCCTGGCCCTGCTCCAAACCAAGGTCGAAAACGGAAAATTTGTGGTAGCCCTGAGAATACCGATTTAATTGAGAATTGAGAATTGAGAATTGAGAATTGAGAATTGAGAATTTTCGAAGACCTTTCTCTGTGCACCTCTGTGAAACCTCTGTGCAGCAATAACACAGAGAGGCACAGAGGGTTCACAGAGGAGCACAGAGGGCTTACGCCGAAATCAGAACGCCGGACGGCTTAATATAGCATAGAGCATTGTTTCATACAACCAAAAATGCAATTGATGATTTTCAACTATTTAAATCTTTGCATTCAGCGTTGCTTAATAGGTAACTAATTCCTAATTCCTAATTCCTAATTCCTAATTAAAAATGACCGTCCTTATTGTTGATGATGAGGCCCCTGCGCGGGACATCATTCGCCACTACCTGAAAGAGTACGCAGAGGTATCGCTTATCGGCGAGGTGAGCAACGGGTTTGACGCCCTAAAAATTATTAAGGATAAAAAGCCTCAGCTCATTTTTCTCGACGTTCAGATGCCCAAGCTCACCGGGTTTGAGCTGCTGGAGCTGGTGGAGCAGCCGCCGCTGGTGATTTTCTCCACCGCCTACGACCAGTTTGCCCTCCGCGCCTTTGAGCAGAACGCGGTAGACTACCTGCTAAAGCCCTACTCCCGCCAGCGCTTCGACGCCGCGCTGCAAAAGGCGCTTGCCAAGGCAAGGTCGGGGGAGGCGCCGGCGGTAAACCTCCAGGCGCTACAGGCGTCGGCGGGCGCCCTGACGCGCGTTGCCGTGAAAGACCGCCAGCAAATTCACGTCATCCCGCTGCACAGCATCCGCTACATCGAAGCCGACGGCGACTACGTGCAGCTGCACACCGAAAAGGGCGTTTTCCTTAAGGAGAAAACCATGAAGTACTTTGAGGAGAACTTTCCGCCGCAGCAGTTCATCCGCATCCACCGCTCCTTTATCGTCAACGTGGACATGGTGGCAAAAATCGAGCTCTACGAAAAAGAATCGTACCGCGTGCACCTCAAAAGCGGCGAGGCGCTAAAGGCCAGCAGCAGCGGCTACAAGGCGCTAAAGGAGGCGGTGAGGTGGTAAAGCGGTAGAAAGCGGCAAAAAAGTCCCCCGAAAGCAAATCCGGGAGGCGCGGAATCAGTAGAGACGCGGCATGAGACGCGGCATGAGACGCGGCATGAGACGCGGCATGAGACGCGGCATGAGACGCGGCATGAGACGCGGCATGAGACGCGGCATGAGACGCGGCATGAGACGCGGC
>JAIROF010000046.1 GCA_031257655.1 Prevotellaceae bacterium
ACAGGTTTTAATATATCCTTTGTAGGGTGCGCGTTTGCGCCATGTAGGTGCTGCCTGAACGCGGCGCTATAGATAGTACGGTATGCCAATATCCTCCTGATGATAACCGACAGCGCCTGCGCGCTCACAATGGCAATCAAGTTAAACCGCAGCAGTATCAGCACAACGGCTACAATCAGGTAAGCGCTTTGCCCCACAATTTGTATTTGCTTGGAGCGCTTAATCAGCCCCCGCCCCTGCATCAGCGAATCGTAGTACATGGTGTAGAGCGAGTAGGAGTTGATCGCTACCAAGATTGCCCACGCAACGTACACCTCCGTATGGTCGCCGGAGTAGGTTTTCAGCACGGCGTGCAGGTAGTACGTTCCGGCGGTGGCCAGCAGCGCAAAAAGAATTGCCGCCACGCGGGCGTAAAACCAGCGCATGGCGCCAATCAGCCCCTTGAGCAGGCTGTAATCAACCTCGCTGCTGCCGCTTTCTACGGTGCTGTAGCCCGTTGCCTTCAGCTCCTTCACGCCGCTCACCACGTACGATACGTTCCGCGCAAACGAGGGGTTAAACCCAAAGTCCAGCAGCCCGGATAGCGCGATGATGGTGGAAAAGATTGTCCAAATGGCCACCGTTTCCTGCGGAAACACCCGCAGGATAAGCGGCAGCAGGATAACGCCCACGCCAATTTGCAGGAAGGTTGCCGCGTAATTCCACAGCACGTCTTTTCGGCCTATGTGGATGGTGTTGCCGGTGTTGCCCATTATTTCTCCCGTTTTCCCTTGCTCAATTCGCAGATTTTATTGGCAATTTCGTGGAACGCCTTTGCTTTTTCGGCGTTCAGCTGGGCGGCAATTCTTTGCGCCGCCGCTTTTTTTTGCGCCAGCTCTTCGCGCCGGAAGTCGGCAAAGAATTTTTTTACGCCGGCCTCAACATTTTCGCTCCACGAAAGCAGCCAGCCGGCCTCATGCAGCATGACCCAGTTGTCGGAATGCTCATCGCCAAAGTAGAGGAAGGCGCTGCCGGCGCAAACGGAGCTGACCGTCTTGGAGGGCACGCATACGTTTGTCCAGCCCTTGGAGAGCGAGGCTAAGTGAATGTCAATAAAGCGGAAATGGCTGCGCCTTATGGAGGGCAGCATTGTCACGCCTCGCCTGCCGTGCGCGTATTTTTTCAGCAGCCCCGACTTTGCGCCGTAGGGCGCCAAAATAAGCGCAAACTTGTCGGCGTCGAGGTTGTCCACAATGGCGTACAGAAACTCCAGCGAGTGCGCCTCGCCAAGGTTGCCGCAGTAGCCTAAGTAAACTTTGCTTCGGTCTGCCGCCCAGCAGGGCATGTTGGCGCTTACGCTGCCCGGCTCATTCATTTTTTGCTCATTCATGGTAAATGCCGCATGGAAGAAGTGAGTAGCTCGAAATCCTTTCTCTGTACTTGTCTTGCAGGTACTTTTTTTGCACGGGGCCCAACGCTATGATGTGCTGAGGCGCACCCCTTAGCAGCCATTTGTTGATCAGCCTATAGAAAAAGTTGGTGGAGGACACAAGCCCTCCGGACACAAACGCTTCGGGGTACAGGTCCATTGCCCACAGCACCCACCTCCTTTTTCTCAGCAGCAGCGAGGCCCAGAGGTTGAGCAGCGGCGGGTCGGTCATGCAGATGGTAACGTCGCAGGGATGCTTTTTGGAGGCCTTGATCAGCAGGTAGCCCTCCGCTAAGTTGGCCGCCAGCCGCAGGTACTTATTCCTCCCGCTGTAAAAGGTGCCTACTTTAACAACATTGCCTGCCGGAGCCCTTTCGTTGCCCCCTCCGTCGTAGGAGACGTCAACGTGGAAAACGTTGACCCGAAAGCCATTTTCGCAAAGGCAGGTTGCCAGCTCGGCGGCAGCCTGCCCGGTGCCTCCCTTGCTTGGCGGATAGTTTCTATTCACAATGTTGACCACTATTTTCTTTTCGGTATCCATGTCTGATATGTTTTTAAAGGTTGTTTTATGCTAATGCTGCTGAGCTTATGGCATGCGCTTGGCGGCCAAAAGCGCCTCGTATAGCTCCATGTACGCGCTGTATGGCTCGCTCTTGCAGAAAAGCGCAAGCGCCCTCTCCCGGCACGCTTTGGCGTAGCGCTCCTTTCCCTTTTTCTGCACGGTTTGCACGGCGCGGTGCAGCCCGTCCACGTCGCCCGGCGCTACGACCATCCCGGTGTCCTCCGAAATGGTTTCGGGGCTTCCCCCCGTGCGGTAGGTGATAACGGGCGTTCCGCACGCCAGCGCCTCCAAGTTGACGGATGGAAACGTATCCTCCCAGGTGGGGTTGAGCAGCACGTCGGCGGCGGAGTACAGCTCGGCCAGCTCCTGCAGGCTCTCCGTATGCTCCACGCCGGCTATCCCCTCGGGCAACCCTTTACGCTGGCGCCGGCTCACGCCCACCAGCGCTATCCGGTAGCGGCTGCGGTCGAGCATGCGGTGCAGCGCAAAAAAGTCGCGCAGCCCCTTCCGGTCGCTCCACGGGTTGGCCACGCCAAGCACGAGAAACTTCCCCTCCAGGCCATACTTCTTGAGGGTGCGCCGCCGCGCCTCCTCCGGCTGGGGCGAAAAAGCGTCGGTATCCACGCCGTTGCGGACGACCCGCACGGGGTACCGGCGCAAGAACGACTGCTCCACCACGCTGCCCAGCCAGCCGGATACCGGCACAAGCGTCATATCCTTCACCCCCGTAAAGAGCGCCTGCTTTTGCCTGTAGCTCCCCTTTGCCCGGCTGACGAAAAGGGTTTTGGGGTACTGCCTTTTTCCGGGGCATCTGCGGCATCCGGTTTGCCACTTGCCGCAGCCGGTGTATGTAAAGTGAGCGCAGCGCCCCGTGATAGGCCAGCAGTCGTGCAGCGTCCACACCACCGGTATGCCCGCCGCGGCGAGGTAGCGAAACAAAACGCCCACGTGGAGGTAGTACCCGTGCAGGCTGTGCAGGTGGATAACGTCCGGCTTGAGCTGCCGTATTTTCCTCACCAGCGCCTGGGTTGCCCGCCGGGAGCCGAAGCCGTGGCGGTCGAGCAGGCGCGTGAGCGCCACGTGCAGGTAAACCGACAGGCGGCTGCCCACCCTTATGAGCATCGAAGCGCTGGGGCGCGCCCACCGCCCGTAGGCAATGCAGCTTGTCCAGCCGCGCGCCATGCTCAGCTGCCCAATGGCCTCCGCTATCCGCCCGGTGGAGCCGCTGTTGGCCACTGCGCTTATTTGAAGTAATACAGGCACCCTTTTTTTAATTAAGAATTAAGAATTAGGAATTAGGAATTTCAACTTTCGCAAGTTTTTTAACTTATTGAATGCAATCGTTTTACGATAAATTAATTTTTGCAAAGTGGTAAAAATCAACGTTTTTGTGTTATGCTATTTTATTAGACCTCACCCCTATCTTCTTTCAAAAGGAGCTATACCCGCTTCTGCAAGTCCCGACGGGACGGGGCGATAGCGGGGATATTCCGGTTTCAAATTCTCAATTCTCAGCATAGGGTTTTACCCTATGCTGGTACCGCAGGTCGCCCCTTCAGGGCTTTGCGCGAAGCGCTGAATAGTACGCCGTTTTCAAATTCTCAATTCTCAATTCTCAATTCTCAATTCTCAATTATTCCGTCCCGGCATGACGGATGTTTTCGGCGTAAGCCCGTTAACCATTAACCATTAACCGTTAACCATTAACCATTAACCATTGATGTAAATTTGCGAGTACTTGGCTGTGCACCCGCGCAAGCATAGGGTTTTACCCTATGCTGGTACCGCAGGTCGCCCCTTCAGGGCTTTGCGCGAAGCGCTGAATAGTACGCCGTTTTCAAATTCTCAATTCTCAATTCTCAATTCTCAATTATTCCGTCCCGGCATGACGGATGCTTTCGGCGTAAGCCCATTAACCATTAACCATTAACCATTAACCATTAACCATTAACCGTTAACCATTGATGTAAATTTGCGAATACTTGGCTGTGCACCCGCGCAAGCTGCCGCTCACCAGCTGCAATAGCCGCTCCAGCTGCCCCCAGAGGCGGCGCTCGGTGAGCTCCCAGCTGTGCCCCCAGATGATGACATCCCGCTCCTCCTCCCCTTTTTCGGCGGCGGACGTCAGGTAGCGCTCCATAAACTCAAAGTAGCCCCTTCGCCCGCAGCTTTGCAGGGCTGCCCGCAGCAGGCTCCCCTCGCGGTTTCGGCACGAGTGGTACAGCGCCGACCTCCACCCGCGCGGAAAAAAGTGGAAGGTGGTATCCACCAGCGGAAAGCGGTGGCGCGTGCGCATGATTTCCGCCGTGCGCGCCGTTTTGTAAATGCGCAGGGTTTCCCGCAGTATTTGGCGGTTGTAGCGTCCGCCGGGGAAGCAAAAGTGCTCTACGGGGCTTCCGATGGCATCTTCCAGGTATTTTTTTCCGTCGGTCAGCTCGGCGGTCACCTCGCCGGGTTGCAGCTCCGTGAGGTAGCGGTGGCGGTAGGTGTGGGCGCCCGCCTCCACGTTGCCCCCACATATTCCCCGCAGCGCACCCGCCGTGAGCACGGGTCGCCCCTCGGCGTTTGCGGCGGGGACGAAGAGCATGCACGGCACGCCGTACTTTTCGTGCAGCGCGGCAAGGCGCAGGTCGTCGGGATGCCCGTCGTCCCAGGTGAAAAATAATCTGGTCATTACGCTAACGTCTGAACAGGCTGTTGGGGTAGGTTGCGCGTTGGGCTTAAGCGCTCCTCCAGCTTTTTCACGTTTGTAGCAAAGCAGGTGTAGTCGTCATCCTGCAATTTTTCCACCGTCACCGCGCGGGTATTCTCCAGCTTTTTTTCAACGCACATTCGGGCGGCGTGCCCGGCAGCCCATCCCAGCTGCGCCATGTCCTTGTTGACGCGGCGGGCGGCAAGGGCAATGTGGCTGGCGCCGTAGGCGCGGCAGGCTATCCACACGTTGTCCAGCGCCTTGGGGAGGAGGCAGCGGTAGGGGATGCCGGAGGGCTGGAGGCGCTTGTTGGCTTCCTGCACTTCTTCCCAGATAAGGCTGCCGTACACGTGGAAGTCGATGACGAGGCTGCCGCAAGCGATGTAGTCCTTCAGGTTGGCAGAGCTGATTCTTTCCTCCAGGTCTTGCTGCCGCAGCATGTAGTCGCACGCTATGCGCCAGCTTTCGCGTATGCCCAGCATAGGGGCGTAGTCAACGGGTACGTAGGAGTCTAAGTAACCTGGGGCGTAGGGCCCATTCCGGTAGCTTCGCCGCAGGAAATCCCAAAAGACAGGGGTACGCTTCCTGGCTTGCTCGTGAACGAGGTCTGCGCCCTGCTGCAGCACATCACTCCCGTCAATTCGCAGTCCGTACATGGGGTTTACCTCCATGCTGTTCATCAGGTAGCCGTCGCGGTTGAAATCGTCGCTGGGGGTGATATTGGTTTGAGTTCCCTTGCCTATCTTGAAGAGCAGGCTTGGCTCGTTGAGCGACTGCTGCGGCGTTTTGCCCTCCATCAGCGGCTCGTTGAAGCGTTCGTAGCTGTCCTCGCCCAGGAGGGCTTCGCACCCGGCGGCGCGGCACAGAACGCCGTCGGCGGTGCTGTCGATAAACCAGGGCGCAGCAAGCCGGTACTGCGTTGCCGGACTTTCGCAGCTTGATATGGTGATGGCGTCAACCCTTCGGCTGGTGGCGTCTTTCTCCACAGCGCCCTCCAGCGGCAGATTAAAGCCCATGAACACATCAACGTTACTCCCCTGCATGTCGACGGCGTACTGCTCGGCAAGGGCTTTTGGGTCGAAAATCAGCTTGTCGTCGTTGCCGGAATGGCCGTCTTTCGTGAACCTTGCCGGAAGAATGCTCTTGTCCAAATCGCCGGAGGCTTTTCCTTCCGCCTGCAGGCCGCCGAACAATTTCTCAAGGTAGGGCGGGTTAATACCCGCTATCCACGTGTCCACCCAGCAGGCGGTGGCGGTGCCGCCCAGCAGGTTGTTTTTTTCCACCAGCGCCACCTTTAGCCCGCTTTCCTTAAGGGCGTAGGCGGCGGCCATGCCGGCGCTCCCGGCGCCAACAATGCAGACATCGTAATTTTTTGTTTCCATAATCTTTTTTGGTTTTGTTTTTATCTAACTATACATCTTTTATTTTCACGTCCTATCAAAGGTGTTCGTGAGGTCGCTCAGCTCAGCTCAGCTCAGCTCAGGGCTTGTAAGTGGCTTTCGCTGAAATCCGAGTTTTTGCGAGACGGTACGGGTGCTTTCAAATTCTCAATTCTCAATTCTCAATTCTCAATTCTTAATCGTTACGTCCACTCCTCCATTTTCTTTTTGGATAGCGCCCAGCCGATGTTCTTTTTGAAGGCTTTCAGGTTGCAGTAGCGGCAAAAGGGTATGGGGCGGCTCAGGCGCTCAAATACCTCGGCAATATCTTTCACCTTGTGAATGTCCACGCAGTCTTCTTCCCTTACCTCGAGGTTTTGGTTGAAGTGGCGGTTAAACTCCCCAATGTGCCCCGGCACGCAGCAGGGGTAGAGCTTCCCGTCCAGCAGCTCGATGCAGTAGTTGGCCAGCAGGCACTTCTTAAAGCTGTAGGCCACATTTTGCTCCCCCCTTACGTCGAGCGGTATTTTGAAAAAATCATCCCTTGGCGGGTAGTCCACGCGCACGCCATACTTTTGCGCGGCAGCCCGTATTTCAGCTGTCTTTATTTTGATGGGGTAGCGGGATATGGTGAGGTACGCGCGGTGGCGGTGGCAGCTTTTCCAAAAAGATTCGGGCTGGCGGTGGAGCAGGATACCGTTGGTAACCATGCATACAGCAGTGCTGCCCGGAAAGTACTTCCTGATGATGCCGAAAAATACATCCGGCGTGGGGTGCAGCAGGGGCTCGCCCCCCACCAGCGTCACGGCCGATACCTTTTCTGTGAGCTGCCTCAAGCGCGCCATATCTCGCTCAAAGTTGTCGGGCGAAAGAAACTTTTTCTCCGCCACCAGCGGCGAGTACACCGAGCACGTGGCGCAGCTGAGGTTGCAGTGCTCCGCCACGTGCACGTTGATGGCGAGCTGCGTGTGCGGCTTCATGCTGCCGCGCACGTGCAACCGCATCCACCGCGTCAAGTTCAGGTACGTCCGCTCCGAAAGGAATAGCTTGACAAACCGTTTTATACATGCTTTTACTTTTTGCTTCATGCTTAGCTGTATTTTTCGCTGTTAGGGTTGATAAGGTGGATAATCTTTTTCTGCAGCAGGCTTACGTAAAGCCTCGTAAGAAACCTTGCGTACGCTCTGCTGGTGCGCTTGTCCGCCGCCACTGATGTGGGGTGCGCCAGCGGAAAGTCGAGGCGTCCGCAGGGTATCCTCGACAGGACGGAGTCCTCGCTTGGGCAGTTGGTCGACGCTTCACCAAATCCGCTGTTGCGCACCAGGTTGACGTGCGGCGTGATGCAGCATTTTTTGCCCATCAGCACGTACAGCAGCCCCCACTGCTTGTCCCAAATGTCGGGCTTCTGTCCCCTTTTTAGCTGGCGGTACAGGCGGCTTGCGCTCACCAGATGAAAGCACGCCTCCACAAGGTTGAAGCGGAGGAATATTCGCAGGCGCTGCGCGCGCCAACTTCCCATCTCAAAGTCAATGTGCTGCCATGCGCGCCGCCACGTTGCCCAGCCCCACACTTCGGGGTATGCAGCAAAGCTGTAGGAGGCCGCCTGCGCTCTGCGGAGCTTTAGGGGCATAAAGCCGTTGACCTGCGCCACGCGCTCGTCGTCTTTGTACATCGGCAGCAGCTCCTCGCACATCCGGAAGAAGTCGGGGGACACGATGCAGTCGTCTTCTATGATAATGCCGTATTCTTCCGTTTTAAACATCCACGTAATGGCTTCGCTCACGCCGCGCCCGCAGCCCACGTTTTGGTCGCGAAAGAGGGTGCGCACGTCGCAGTCCCAATCTACGGCCTCCAGCGCGGCTGCGCGGGCGCGGGCGCACAGCGCCACCTCCCCCTCCCTGCCGGGGCGGGGGCCATCGGCGGCGAGGTAGAGCCGCGCCGGGCGGTAGCGCCGAATGCTCGCCATGCTCTCCCGCACCAGCTCCGGGCGGTTGAACAGCACAAGCAGGGTAGGTATTTTATTCATGTTTTGCATTATTTCTTGAATAACCTTTGCTGCTCCAACCATTCGAAGCGCCTGTCCAGCCAATTTTTCAGGTACTGCACCTCGTTATTGTAAGCGCCCCAGATGGCGTAATTCGGCCATGTGTAGATGTAGAGCGTTTGCCAACGGCTATTATTTTCAATCACCGAATACTTCAAATACTCTGCCCCGCTGTTGATATTGTTCAGGATGTCGTTTTTTCTTGACTTAAAATATTCAAACCGCTCCTTGAGCCGTGTAACAAAAACAGGGTCTTTCAGGAGTTGAACAAACCAAGGGGCAGTAGCTATGTACAATCCTGTGGGGTGTTCGCCGTCATAGTTATTATTGCCTAAAGAAATATCAAAGTCCCAAAGCGGACCCATTTTCAGCTTACCGTTGGGTGCAATATTCAGGTAGCAACTCGTTTTCATAATTCCGTCAACGTTTTTGACAATTTCGGTAATCAAATACCAATCTACGAAACTCGGAATATCCACATACTTTGCGTAACCGGTGTCGGGGTCAAAGTTTTCGGAGTACAGCATGTTTTCCACATTTGTAACGTAATTCTTTATCTCATGATATCGGTCACTGTTTTTCTCTACATCCGGATCTTTGATATTGAACAAAAGGCGCTCCGTTTGGAAGTATACGTCTTCTGCTTCCATTCTGCCCAGCTGGTCGACTTCCAGCAAGTACCCCTCGTCCGTAACATTTACCCTGTCTTCTGCAATTTTTATCTGCTCGCACAGCTGGTACGTTCCATCGTAAACTTCATTGAGGAATACCTCTACAAAATGCGTGCGTGGCGTCCACTCCAAAAGGCTCAAGCGCCCCATGAAAAATGTTGTTTCGTTGCGCAGGCTCGTTTTATCTGCATAATTAGCCAGCAAAACCCATTCTTTATCTTGCGGTTCACCCAACAAGGAAGTTTTCTTATCAAACTTCATCTTGTAAGGTTTTTTCGGCATCGCCCATGTACTATTGCCGCGCCCTTTTATTTTCACTTCACCCGAAAAGTCGCCGCCGCTACCCGGCGTGCTTTCTATAATTCGGATAGTCGCATCCACGTAGTTACTCTTTGAAACAATCGGCGCACGGTCTTTGGTGTTGATGAACACCATGGGCAATCCGGTAAACGACGATACCTGCACCGCATAGCGCTTCGTATCGCCTGCCTGATTGCTTACCACGTAAACCACCGGCGACGAAAAATCTACGCTGCTCACCCCGCTTTGCTGAGGCTCGTCGCCAATAAGAGCTGCGCTGCCCTCAATAGTAAAAGTGGGGATAAGATTTTTGCCGACCGTCACCATGTGAGGGATTAAGACTTTGATAACGCTGTCCTCCACCGTGCCGGCAATGTCGGAAATCAGCGTCAGCGGATTGTTGGACGCTTTGAAGCCAAAGGACAAAAAGCGGGGCTGGTCGTTACGTCTCAGCACCCTAATGCGGGTTTCGCCGTCGGCCAGGGTAAACTCCACGTAGCCGGGGTGGGTATTGTCCACGCCGTTTTCGGCAAAAACGGCGTCGCCCTGCGGCCCGGTGGCTTTTACGCCGGTAGAAGTCCAGTCGTCTTCGTCGGTGCAGCCGCCGTTGGTGCATATCTCCCATTCGTTGGTGGCAGCGCTAATGCGCAGCTGCGGCGCAAGGATGGTAACCTCTTTCCCTCCGGTAAGGGGGATTTTATTTCCGTCGCCGTCGGTTA
Source organism: Prevotellaceae bacterium (assembly GCA_031257655.1). Classification (GTDB taxonomy): domain Bacteria; phylum Bacteroidota; class Bacteroidia; order Bacteroidales; family UBA932; genus JAITMY01. The sequence continues at coordinate 9,776 of JAIROF010000046.1, forward strand.
GCCATTGGCCGTCAACCCTCCAGTAGTACACCTCCCCCTCTATGCCCACGCTCACCTGCGG